>JADYYD010000049.1 GCA_020853845.1 Candidatus Melainabacteria bacterium | reverse complement strand
TCTCCACATTCTCCATCGTCTCATCACGTTCCTTTTATATGGTGGTCCCATGGCGAAGCGGCCCCTGGCGCCAGTTTATCGGTGTGGCATACGAAGCTTTAGGCCAGCCGGAAGATGCGGTGCGACATTATCGAGCTTCTCTGTGCAGAAAATAGTTTGAGGTGGAAAAAATGTCTGGAAGAAAATTGGCAATGTTAGCACTGTCGCTCCTGTTCAGCCTGCCGATCATTTCAATGACTCCTGCGGCTGCGCAGTGCGGAAACTCTGATTGTAAAAAACAACCTCTGCGTGGAGCGCTTACGCAAAACTCCACTAAGCAAGTGCCCAGCCGAAACGATACTTGGACGCGTCTCGAATCCGAGCGTACACCTGCTGAATCCTCTGCCGGCAAGGGCAATGGCAATTATGCTGGTGGCGCCAATCCCCGAGAACGCGAAAGAAATTTCAGAGATGGACGAATACCTCCACCGCCGTGGGCTGTTGCTGCCGGTGGAAGAACGCAGATGGGTGGTATGCGGCCGCCCGGCATGCCTGCATCGGGCATGGGGCCTTGTGATGGACAGTGTTCCCCTGAAAGTCTGCAGCCGCAAGGCGGATTTGTACCACCCATGGGAATGCCGCCACCGCCACGGCACGGTTTTGGATCGCAAGAAATTATGCCGCCACCACCGCCGCACGGTTTTAGATCGGAAGAAGGTATGCCACCACCACCGCCACCGCATGGGTTTGGATCAGAGGAGGGTATGCCACCACCCGGGCAATTGGAGCCGCCGGGCAATTAAATGTTCATTCGTCTGCCGGCTTAACTTCGTATCTGTAGCCGACGCCGTAGACGGCGTGGATCAATTCTTGACCGGGTAAAACTTTTGAGAGTTTTTTTCGAACGTTTTTGACGTGACTGTCAATCACTCGATCGAAAACTAACTGTTCTTGCTGATAGCAAAGTTCGAGCAACTGATTTCTGGAAAAAACTCTGCCCGGTTTTGAGGCGAACAGTTTTAGCAAACGAAACTCTGTCGGTGTCAGATCCATAACGACACCATTAACGGTGATTCTGTTCTTCTCGTCATCAATATTGATAAGTTTCGACTCCGCTTCCGGAGCGCTGCGCGATCTGCGAAAGACGGCTTTCACTCTGGCAACTACTTCGCGCGGACTGAACGGCTTGCAGATGTAGTCATCGGCGCCGAGTTCCAGTCCGAGCAGTCGATCCAGTTCGTCAATGCGCGCACTGACGATGATGATCGGCACCTCTGAAAATTTGCGAATCTCCCGGCAAATTTCCAAACCATCACCGCCAGGCAACATAACATCCAACAAAATCAAAGATGGAGGATTCTTTTTGACCAGTTCAACTATTTTGTCGCCGCGATCCTGATGATCGACTTCATAGCCGGATTGGCTGAGATAATCGTTGAGAATTTCGGCGATACGCCTCTCATCCTCGACAATCAATATTCGCTCTTTCTTGTGTTCGACCTCAGCCACCGCGCAGACTCCGAGCCGTAGGCAAGACAATTTGTATCTTTATTCCACCAAGTTCAGACTTAGAAGCGCTAATGGTGCCGGAGTGAGCCTCGATAATGGTTTTGCAAATTGCCAGTCCCAAGCCTGAGCCGCCTAATTCTCGGCTGCGGGACGGCTCGACTCGAAAGAAACGATCGAATATCTTGGGCAACATTTCCTCCGGAACACCTGGGTTAGAATCATCGAATTGAAGAACGATTGCTGATGGTGATTTTTCTACGGAAAGTTTGATTTTGCCACCACAATCCGTATAACGCAGAGAGTTTTCCAAAAGGTTCATAAACACCTGGCGCATTCGATTGTTGTCCGCATACACGGTGCCCGTTTCTCCTGTGATACCGCTCGTGTCGAGAACGATTTCCTTTTCTCCAAATCGTTCTTCAAAAATATCTGCAACATCTTGAAGTGTTGACACCACCTCCACAGGCACAAAAGAGTGCTTCAAATTTCCTACATCCAGATTGGATAACCAGTGCAGATCATCAACGAGTTTGCTCAATCCCATAATTTCGCTGTGCAGAACTTGCAGAGTTTTTGGAGTCACTTCTTGCACGCCATCTTGAAACGCTTCCACTTGAGCACGCAGGATCGCAATGGGTGTTCTTAATTCATGAGAAGTATCGGCCATCCATTGCTTATGGTTGCTTTCCGCCTGAACTCCCGCACTTTCAATTTTCTCGTCTGTTTTTTTTGTCTCTTTGACGCGCTCGCCGGGTTCAGCTTTAGCGTTGTTTACAAGCAAATATCCGCAACCACCGGCAACACCAAAAATACCGATGGTGAGAAGCGCTATACCCTGCAAAAGTTTGCTGTCGAATTCCTGCCTGAGCTGAACGGTTTTTTGTGGGTCACCATCAATGGCGGCAGTTTTTTCTACCAGGTATGTCACATCCGGTGACAGTCCAGTCTTCGCATAGCCGATGAGCATGACCGCAGCGCTTGTTGCAACAACAGAAGCGAATAACAAGAGTTTCTTTCCGACAGTAAACTGCATTTTATGACACTGCCGGTGGCGGCGTTTCCTGTGTCGTTTGCTTTTTCTTTAGAGCCATGTAGAGGGCTATCAACCCGGCGCCAGGAATTATAAACCCTGCTGCATTGATAACGATGATAGTCAATTTGTTTGACGCATTCTCCCTCAATGCCAGGAATGTCGGCAAGAAAAACACAGCCAGATAGTCGAGTAGAAAAAGCACGGCAATGGCTATGGCAATTTCCAGGCTGGATGAGCTAATCAGTACACCCGGAGCAGCGATAGCCAAAATGATGCTGATGATACCGGCGGGCACCATGAGTTTGACGAGTCCAAATTTCTTTACACATAGAGCCAGGATTGCGCCGGTTAGCAGCATCAGTCCGGAAGCAATTCCTAAAATTTCGGAAATTGACCCGAGGGCGTCAATGCGTCTGGTTGGGTCTTGTACGTCGGCCAACAGGCTGTTTTGAGCCCGAGCTACCACGTCGCTCTTCGTGTCCGCCTGAGCGATCCGAATGGGAGCTTCAGGGCAACTTGCCTTAATCAAGGACGGCTCGCTGTCTGTGTCTGCTAGTGCGGGAACTGCACAGAAAAGGGTTGCAGTCACCGATAAGCCGATCAGTGAATTGACCAACAATCTCATCGCTTTGCTCCGGAATTGCCCACATCCAGAATATAGCACTGTTTTGAAGGTTCTCGGGGCGATCACTTGAATTCCGCCTCTGTGTGCAAATGGCAATTCAAAGAATTTAGGTCCAGTCTTTGAACTTTTTTCCGACCGATTACGTCTCTATAAATGGACAACCAATTAGACGCGTCGGCCTGCTTGCGGTTTGTAGTGGGGAGAAACTATTTCCCGCAGGTAGGTTGGCGTGGCTAAATTCGCTATCGACTCAGTCGAGCCGCTTTAAATTAATGGAATAGCAAAAGAGATATCTGAAACCTATGCTTTACGTGCGATCGGTGTCGCGGCTGGTGGCATATGCGAGTGTGACAAGAGTTGAATAAATCAGTCCTGCAGTGACCATTTTAAAACTCAGACCAAGCGCCCTGGTGGCGCGGACGATGATGGATGCGGAACGTTTCAAATTCTTGCTTTCTAGCGGTTCGAGACATCCACATTATAGCCGGGAAAATTAGGTTAGGAGCTTTGTTTTCAGTGGACCAAACCAAATTGCCTTTTTAGTCTTAAAACCCAGTGCTCTGTTGGCGGCAGTGATACCACCGACAATTGCAGACTCCGCCGCGGGCAAACCGTGGTAGCTGGAATGCGCAAACGAATAACTGTTCGTTTGCCCGGCCAGAACTTTTTTCATGCGCTTGAAATAATCCGGACCTGTGATTGCCATTGCATGGCCCCAGCGGCTAAGTTGAACTTTCTCGAGCGAGTTCTCGAACTCTTGCCCGAGAAAACCCACCAATTGCTTTCTCAGATCGAGAGAGAAACGTTCCTTATCACCTTGCAGAAGTAAACTGCGGCCTTCCGATCCGGCGGAGAATGGGCTGTAGATAGTGAGAACCTGGCCCATCTCTTTTTTGTAATGACCGTTTTTGTCGTAAACAGTATTGGCAATGGTGATATCGGGAAATGAATATTTTGACGGTAACCAGTTGTCGAAACTGCCACTGAAAACTCTTTTGGAGAGTATGAAATTGCCCACCAGATAGCTGCCGTATCTGAACGCATACATCTGTGCGCGGTCGACTACCTTCAAGTTTGTTATTACACGCGCTGCAACCATCGGAGATATGGCGATTATCACGTGCTTGCAATTGACACGATGCAGCGTATGATTTTTGTCCTCGTATACAACGGACGCTCCGTTGTCCTTTAAGGTCACCGACCAGACGAAAGCTTTCTTTATCATCCGTTGCGGAGTCGTACTTTCAATGCTCTTGGTCAATGCGCGCGTAAGGGCCGGATTGCCTCCTTCCAGCAAGTAGCTGGGAATGACCAGATCCTCCAGTAAGGATGCGCCGGAGAGTGCCGACAGCATATCTACTCCTCCACAATTGGATGACTTGAGAAAACCGTTAATCAAGTCCATGAATTGTGGGCTGTAACCAATGAGCATTGTCGACAGGAGTGGTTTGTCGAGCCGTTGAAACTCCGGAGTTAAATCGGATACGTACATGGTGGCATTGCCCATCTTTTTCCAGAGTGGAGCCATCTCATTGCGCAATCGTTTGAAATCTCTGTAGATGGTGTTGCCGCTGCCGTCTACTCCCGGCAAAAAATGAGTTCCGTCCCACCATGCGTTTTTCTCCGGTCCTATTTTCACCGGCTTCAGATGCATGTCAGAAAGAAGCTGTCCGATTTCACCATCGGCATCCGTAAGATATTGAGAGCCCCAGGAATACCAGAGTCCACGGGAGTTGTCGCCGCGTGCATTGCCACCGGTTTGATCGTACTGTTCGAGCAACAGATAGTTTTCATTGCGCAAGTGGTGAGCTGCTGTCAATGCAGCCATGCCACCACCGACGATGACAAAATCCAAATTACGTTCCGTTGCTGTTGGGAATTTCGGCAGTTCACTATTTCGCAGGCGGTGTCCAAAAGAAAAGTCGTCACCGGTCCAGGGCAGCAGTTTTACATTCGGATTTAGCTTGTTTGCTTTTGTCGCCGCCAGGGCTTCAAGCTGAGAAGCAACCGAGAGTCCGCCCGAAGCGGAAAGCCCGCATAGCAAAATACCTATCTGCTGCAAAAATTCGCGCCGTGAACTCTGATCGCCGTTTGCCAAAATTCGCCCCTTGGCTAGTCGCTGAAATATGCGCCAACCTGCTGCTTGAAAGTTTCGCAAGAACATTATATTCGGCTTGCTTGTACTTTTTATCGACGCATGGTCCGTACCGAGGGAACTCTGCGAAAAAACTTCAGTCTCCGCTGCTGTGCCGGGCTGGCAGGGGCAAGCCCATTTTTCGGAGGCTTTAGGATGAAACGGTCTTTGATAGCTCTTTCGTGTTTGATTTTTTCTTGGGTAGGAACGAATGCAGCTTTTGCACAAGACGATATTGGCCGACCGAAACTAGGAATCGCCCTTGGTGGCGGCGGCACACGAGGCGCCGCTCACATAGGCGTTCTTCGAGTGCTCGAGCAGGAGGGGATCAAGCCCGATATTGTGGTCGGAAACAGCATGGGCTCTATTATTGGTAGTCTCTACTGCGCAGGTGTGCCACTGGACAAGATCGAGAAACTGGTGGTTGATGGGCGGCTCAGGAAGGCTTATGCGCCGTTGCCGGTTCCCATTCAAATTATGAAGAAAGCAGGCGCCAAGCTGATGATCTTCCGTAAGAAAAGACAGCCGGGATTTTATGACGGTCAGGGATTGGCTGACTTTATCAATGAGAATGTACCGGAAGACAAACGCAGAATTGAAAATTTGAGCCCGACTTTCGCGGCAGTCGTCACCAACCTGCTTGATGGACAAGCGTACAGATTGACGAAAGGTGAGCTTGGACAGGCGGTACGGGCCAGCGCAACCTTGCCGCCTATCCTTCGTGCTGTGGAAATCGACGGTAATGTGTATGCCGACGGCGGCATTAGAGCCAACATGCCTACATACCCGGCGCGTGCCATGGGCGCTGATGTTTTGATTGCGGTTGACGTGAATGAGCCTCTGAAAAAATTGAAACCCAAAGATTTGATGAGCTACTCAAAGACAGGCAACCGCATGACCAGCATCGTGCTTGCCTGTGCTGATGAATTGCACCTGAAAGTCGCTGATTACATCATCAACCCCAAGGTTGCCGGCATTTCTCTTCTGTCGAAGGATGAGGACGACTTCAAACTTGCGATAGCTGAAGGCGAAAAGGCGGCCCGAGAAATGGTGCCTCAAATCAAGTCAAAATTGGCGTCGATGGGAATTCAGCCGCGGGCAATTTCACAGAAGGCAGTCGAGGTAGTGACGGAGCAGAATTCTAAAGCTGAGGACTCTAAAGCTGAGGACTCTAAAAAGTCCGACCGCGACGCCTCCGTGCCTGAGAAGTAAGTCCAGGTTGCCAATCTAAAACAATATGTACTGTTTACCTGTGTAGGCGCCCGCTCGCCTTAGAATCTTCGGTTGCCGTCTTCGGGCAGAACCTTGTGCAGAACCTTGTCAGGTAAGCGGGGTCCGGCGAATTGAAGGCGGGCTCTGTCGACCGGCGTTTCAAAGAAGGACGAACACAGGATGGGTACGGATTTGAAGGAAGCAAAGAGTCAACCAAACCAGGGCTCTACCAAAAGCGGCGCGCTCGAAGAGCAAATCGCCCGCATTAGAAAGGGTGGCGCTCCTAAATACCATCAAAAACTGAAAGAAGACAAAAAGCTGTTTGCTCGCGAGCGGCTCAATCTTTTGCTCGATCCTGGTTTTGAAATAGAAGATGCCCGCTTCGCCAACTGCCGCGAAAGCGATCTTCCGGCTGACGGCGTTGTCACCGGCATCGGTCAGATTGAAGGCAAGACAGTCTGCTTCATGGCAAACGACTCTACCGTCAAAGCCGGCTCATGGGGATGGCGCACAGTAGAAAAAATCATTCGCATTCAAGAAACAGCCGCCAAGCTAAGAGTCCCCCTGATTTATCTAGTTGATTCCGCCGGTGCTCGCATCACCGATCAGATCGAGATGTTCCCCGGTCGCCGCGGTGCTGGAAAGATTTTCCACAATCAAGTTCAGATGAGCGGTCTGATTCCTCAGATTTGCTTGCTCTTCGGACCGTCAGCAGCCGGTGGCGCATACATACCGGCATTCTGCGACATAGTCGTTATGGTGGACGGAAACGCGTCCATGTATTTGGGCTCGCCCCGCATGGCAGAGATGGTCATCGGCGAGAAAGTCACATTGGAAGAAATGGGCGGCGCGCGCATGCACTGCTCGGTCAGCGGCTGCGGCGATGTGCTTGCCAAAACCGAAGAAGAAGCGATTCAGATGTGCAAGGACTATTTGCGCTTCATGCCCGCTAATTGCGATGAAAAGGTCGCTCAGCTTCCTGCTCAAGAGCCTGTTGCAGGCAAGCGATCATTGGAAGAAATCATTCCTGAGAAAGAAAGCGTTCCTTTCGATGTGTACGAAGCTATCGATACGCTCATCGATGCCGGCACTTTCTTCGAGATAAAGAAACTTTTTGCCGCTGAACTCGTTACGGGTTTTGCTCGCATCGGCGGCCGTGCGGTCGGAATCCTTGCCAATCAGCCGAAAGTAAAAGGCGGCGTTTTGTTTGTCGACTCGTCAGACAAAGCCGCGCGCTTCATCTGGCTGTGCAACGCGTTCAATATTCCGCTCTTGTTCCTGGCTGATGTCCCAGGCTTCATGATCGGCACCAAGGTTGAACGTGCCGGTATGATCAGATCCGGAGCCAAGATGATCTCAGCAGTGTCGTCCGCGGATGTTCCAAAAATCTCGGTCATTCTTAGAAAGGCATATGGAGCTGGACTTTACGCAATGTGCGGACCGGCTTTCGAACCGGATGCTTGCCTCGCGTTGCCGACGGCATGGATTGCTGTAATGGGTCCGGAAGCTGCGGTCAACGCTGTTTATTTCAACAAAATCCAGGAATTGCCTGAAGCTGAAAGACCTGCATTCGTTGAAGCAAAACGTGCTGAATACAGAGAAGATGTAGATATCTACAAACTTGCAGCCGAAATGATTGTCGACGATATGGTCACACCTTCCAGCTTGAGAGGAGAGTTGATCAATCGTTTCAATGCTTATGCAACGAAAGAGTTGAATCTTCCGAAGAAAAAACACAGCGTATTGCCTGTCTAACTGCATTCGGTTAACGCCGCTTCGTCATGAAGCGTCTGTTAGCTGGTCAGTCTTCTTTCTCTTTTTTAGCTTCTTGGGGATCTACTACCGGTCTGACGGTCGGTTTCGTATTGGGACCGGCCAGCGCGCCTGAATCGTTGCTCGTGCGCTTTTCGGTTTTGGTGTTTTGTCCCGCTGCGCTTTTGTCGTCAGTATTTTTCTGCGGCAGTTCCGTTGTGGCAGCGTCCTCGCAATCGCAAGGCGTCTCTATTTTTGCTTCCTCTTTAGGCGATTTAGCGTCCGCAGGCGAATTACCTTTCAAATGCTTGTTTTCGTCTTTTAGCTGTTTGTTCTCTTCTTTCAACGTCTTCAACAATTCGTCTTTCGCAGTCATTTTTCACTCCTACAACCCGGCCCCATGCACAGTGCGGCTCGGGCACCTGATTGCCCAATAGAAAAGGCTCGAAATGCTTAAAAAGGTTCCGTATCAAGACGCTCAGAGCCAATTTACGAAACCTGAAAGCTTGAACTGGCTGGATTATGAGGAATTGGTGAATTTGTAACGAACTTGTCAAGGTGCGTGGTAATTTGGTCGCATGAAGAACGTGAGCGATGCAAAAGTGGCAATGATAATGAGCAACAAGCAAGTCAATCCGATGTGATATTGCAAGCCGCGACCTAGAACGTAATTGCGTTGCAAAAATGAGTCGCGTTTCCTGACTTTTCGATTATTTTTTCAAAGCCCTACATGAGCCGGTGCGGCGAACGTACCGGACAGCGGATGTTATCGCGCAATGATGTAATTGCGCCTTGATGACGTTCGCATTCTTGGAGATTTCAAAATGGACGCATCAGCACAAAAAGCAGTTGGCACAGTAATAGGCGGCATCGCCGTGGTCGGCGTGGTGCTCTCTATTCCCCTCTTAACCGGATTCTGGGTATCTGTAGATGCAGGACACGTAGGCGTGCTCAAGACTATGGGTGCCGTCAATACCCAAGAGTTGCCTCCCGGTTTTCACTTCAAGACACCGATGATGGACGACGTAGTTCAAATCGACACACGATTGAAATCGTTTGAAGTTAGAGCTGCTGCCGCGTCGAAAGACTTGCAGACTGTTGAAACGACAATATCTGTGCAACACAGCATCGGACCGAATATGGCCGCTGAGTGTTATCAAACAGTGGGCGACCTGGACAAAATCGACTTGACGGTGGTAGCACCGGCAGTGCAGGAAAGTTTGAAAGCAATCACCGCTAAATACACTGCAGAAGAGCTTGTCACTAAGCGTGAAACAGTAAAGCAGATGGTTACTGAAGCAATCAAAGCCTATATCGGTCACACCCTGTCTGAAAAGAAATTGGATGGTGCCGTGATGATTGCCAACGTAGCGATTACTGATTTCGATTTCTCGAAAGAGTTTAACTTATCGATTGAAGCCAAAGTAAAAGCCGAGCAACAAGCGTTGCAAGCCAAGAACGAAAAGGAAAGACGTATCACTGAAGCAGAAGCTGCTGCACGTGAAAAAGAATTGGCCGCGGACGCCGCAGCTTATCAGATAAGAAAGGAAAGTATTGAAAGAGCACAAGCTATCCAACGTGAAGCAAACGCTCTTTCACAAAACCCCAATCTCGTGCAACTGAGAGCTGTTGAAAAATGGGACGGCGAATTGCCTACATTCTCCGGTGGTGGAGCCATGCCCTTCATCAACTTGCCTGAAATGCAACGCCGTCACGTTGCCGACACGAAGACAAAAGAAGTCCACTAATCGAGCGAAGACCATCTCAACAAGCATACCTGAGAGGGCAAGAAGAGCAGCCGAAAGGCTGCTTTTCGCTGAGGAGCGGTTGCTGGTTTCCTTTAATCCAACAACCTGCTGCGCTACAATAGGGCGACCCGAAATCTTGTTGCGAGCATGACCATGTCTCAATTTTTCTTTCGGAATCTCAAGAAGAGTTATCCCGTCGTGGCGTCTGCAAAGGGCGTGCGAATCATCGATACCAATGGTAAGAGCTACCTCGATGCGTGCAGCGGAGCAATCGTTGCCAATCTCGGTCACGGGCTCGCCGAGATTAATGACGCGATTAATGATCAATTGTCTAAGGTCGCCTTCGCGCATACTTCGCAATTCGTTTCTGAGGTCGGTCTCGAACTGGCCGCCAAAGTGGTGGATTTGACCCCGCCTGGTTTTCGTGAGGGAGCACGCGCCTATTTTATGTCGGGCGGTTCTGAGGCGGTGGAAACTGCAATTAAAATGGCGCGCAGTTATTTTGTGCATCGTGGCGACAACCAGCGTTCGATTTGCTTTTCGCGCCGGCAAAGCTATCACGGCAGCACTTTCGGTGCTCTATCCGCCACTGGGCATCCAGCGCGCAGAAAGCCTTATGAGTCAATGCTTAGAACTCCTGCGCATGTATCGGCTGACTACAGATACAGGTGCAAATGTGGATTTGGACCTGGACCATGCAAAAGCGACGAATGTTCGCTTGCTGCAGCGAATGAATTAGAGGAAGCGATATTACTAGCCGGTCCGGAAAACGTGATGGCATTCATTGCCGAGCCGATTGTGGGAGCGACTTTGGGAGCCGCAGTTCCGGGAAGGACTTACTTCCCCCGCATAAGAGAGATTTGCGATAAGTATAGTGTTTTATTTATTGCCGATGAAGTGATGACTGGTCTCGGGCGAACCGGCACCACATTTGGTATGAACCATTTTGGAGTCGTGCCGGATATCATGGCGCTCGGCAAGGGAATGGCAGCAGGGTATCAGCCACTGGCGGCGGTGCTTGCATCCGGACGCGTTGTGAAAGCATTCGAGGACAGCACCGGCGTTTTCGAGCATGGCTTTACCTACAGTGCTCATCCTGTCTCTTGCGCGGCTGGATTGGCTGCAATTGAATATTTGCAGAAACACAATCTAATTGAGAGTGTGGCCGCAAGAGAGTCGTTGTTTTTCGACCGTGCTGAGAAATTACGCAGCACTGGTATCGCAGGTGACATCAGGGGCAAGGGTTTCATGATGGGGATAGAGTTGGTTAGAAACATCGACACGAAAGAACCATTCCCTGCGGATGTTCGAATTTCGCAACTGATTGCACAAGAAGCGATGAAAAACGGATTGCTTGTTTATCCAGGTTCCGGATTTATTGACGGAGTCAGCGGCGACCACATCATGATCGCACCGCCATTCACCACGAGCGATGCAGAACTGGATGAAATGTTCGATCTATTGGAACGCACGTTTGTTTCTGCATGCTCCCTGGCCACTTCCGGTTCTCGCAGCAAAAATTGAAATGCAAAAGGGCGATGCATCGCACCGCCCTCTCGATTTGCTTTGAAATGAGCTAGCTGCGTCTGACTTTTGTTTCTTTCTCAGCGAGCTTTGCTGCTTTGTCGCGCAGTTTGGCAATATTCTGGCGCATCTTCTCAGCTTCTTTTACAGGCTGATTCGGATTGAGCGTCATGTAATTTTGATATTGCATTGCCGACTCGGAAAGCATGCTTGAAGTCGCCTTCTGCATTTTTTCCAGAGATCTTGCCAGACCCAGGCGAGCATCAGCCAGCGTCGGGTTGGTGCTTATGGCGTGACGATATCTATCGATGGCGCCGTCAAGTTGATTCTTCTTGAACAGCTCGTCAGCAACGCGAACATCTTCCACCGACACTTTTCGCAAACGAGCGACTTCGTCCAGTCCTCTTTGAGCACGTTCAGGAGCGCCGTTTAATGATAGTGCTTTTTTATAAGCAGCTTCGGCATTGTCGAGATCTTTGTTGAGCATCGCTACATCAGCAACTGCAAAAGCTTGCTTGGGATCACTGAGTGTTGCCACCACGGATTTCATCATGTCCGTTGCTTTTTGAAACTCGCCCTGAGCCATTAAAGCTTCAGCATAAGCTAGTTTTTCGCCATTGTTTTGCGGTTCGCCCATTTTGCTGAGATCCGGCTTCGAGCCGGCCAAAGACATCAGTTTTGCCTGCGCAAGACGCAGTTCAAAATCATCCGGACTCAATTTGATCGCCTCATCAAGGCTTTTCAATGCCGCTTCGTAATCGTTGGATGCAAGCAAAGCTCCGACAGCAGCCTTTTGCGCTTTAAGATAAAGCCCCTGACTGAGACCTTTTACGGCTTGCGGGTTGTTGGGACTCATTTGCAAGATTGTTCGGAATCCTTTGATTGCGTCATCCGCTTTTTCAAGTTTCAAACAAATCTCAGCAATTCTCTGACGCAGATCGAGGTCATACGGAATTTGGGACAAGCCCGATCTCAAATCGGCGAGTGCAAGTTCAAGATCGCTTCTGCTTTCTCGAATATCGGCAATTTTCAAATAAGGTTGTGCATTTTCAGGTTTGATCAAAATCGACAATTGATACTCTTTGATGGCAGCGACCTGATTGCCCTGCTGAGCGTATGCATCGCCGAGCGCCATGCGAACCGGCCAGCTATTCGGGAATTGATAGAGCGATGTGTTCAATTCTTTGATCGCGTCATCGATTTGCCCTTGCTTGAGATAAACGGCGCCAAGACCGTAGTGAGCGGTTGAGTTGCTGGAGCTGATGTTGATTGCACGTTTGAAGTTTTCTGCCGCCTCGGCAAGGCTGTTTTGATCTAGCTTTATCGAACCCAAGCTGGAGAGCGCTTGCGAATGTTGCGGGTCGAGACTGACGGCTGTGCGCAATTCGGTTGCGGCTTCGTCCGTTCTGCCCTGTTCCTTATATACTTGACCGAGCGTGTAATGAGCTTCACCGGATGCCGGTGCCAGCGCTGTTGCGCGCCGCGCGTAATCTTCTGCCTGGCGCAGATAGGAAGCGCGGTTGTCGCGGATGGTGCCGGACGACGACTGCAAGCGATTCAAGATTACGTTTGCCTTGCCGGCAAATGCCAGCGCATTGTTCGGATCGGATTTGAGCACGCGGTCGAGCATGTCGTCAGCCGCATCGAGCTTGAACTGTTTGGCGAGCGCGGTACCCAGACCAACCGTGGCAGCCAGGTCGGCAGGGTTGTTGACCAGCAATTCGCGGAACATATCCTCGGCTTCCGCGTAGCGCCCCTGGGACATCAGTTGCTCTGCCGGAATTATGTCGGATTTGACTTTGCCGGTGAGGATTTGATTGCTGGCGGGTGCTGTGCCTGGGGAGGGCATCGGCTGCGTAATTCCTGGCAACTGAGCTCCGGCTGTTGTCGGGTTGAAAAGAATTAGCCCGGATAGTGCCAAAAGTCCGAAGAGTCGCAAACTTCCAGCCTTATTTATGGCGATCATGCACTGCCTCCTTGAAAACGGCCTCTGACTCGGAACGCTCACTGAAGCGTTCGGTCGGGGCGTTTGTACGCGCCGAACAATGGGACGGTAACAGACCGGCGGCGGCGAAGCATTAGAAGGATGGGTTTTCTAAGTTTTATTAGCGCCATAACTGCGCAGTGTAGACTACCAATAATGAATTTCCGCAGGCAGAGGGAGTCTGATTTGGTGGTACTACAGGTGGTTGCATTGCTTCGAAGACGACTTTCGAAATTCACCTTCGAAGACCACTAAGGACCAACTGGTTCTGATGCAAAACGACCTCGGCACTCAAATCGCCAGGTGAGATTTCGTTTAGCGTTCTTAACGAAAGTCCAGGATCTATTGACAAATTGCCAAATCGTGCCGCAGACTACATAAGTTAACTCATAAGGTGCCAGCCAGTGCTGTTGCAACAAGCCCAACAAGTTATATCCCGACGCCGCCCAGGACTTCTTCGAAGGCCCGGCGCCGATATGGCTTAGCTGAAATAGCACCATTTTCGAGTATTAGCCCCGGGTCTCTGGACCAGGGGTTTTTTGTTTTAGGAGTTAACAAAGATGGAAGTCAAAAAGGTAGCGGTCGTCGGGGCAACAGGTTATACGGGGCAGGAGTTGATCAGGCTCCTTGTCCAGCATCCCAGTGTGAAAGTACACACTGCCGTTTCCTCCAGCAATACCGGCAAAACTTTTGCATCCGTCTACCCGGGTTTGTCCAAACTCGCCGACTTCACTTGCAGCGCAGACAATATAGAAACTCTCAGCTCGGAAGTTGATCTGATTTTTCTGGCACTTCCGCATGGACATGCAGCCAAAATGGTCAGCAAAGAGGTTTTGGAAAAATGCGCGATCGTCGATCTCGGCGCTGACTTTCGGTTGAAGAACGCCGGTGACTATGACGATTGGTATGAGTTTACCCATCCGAATCCTCAACTTCTGGATTGCTCCGCTTATGGACTTCCTGAGTTGAACAGAGAAAAAATCAAGTCGGCAAAGTTGATTGCGAACCCCGGTTGCTATGCCACATGCTCGATACTTTCGCTGGCGCCTTTACTTTCATCCGGTTTGATTGACGAAAGCACAGTGATAGTCGATGCAAAATCGGGAGTGTCCGGAGCGGGAAGGAGTTTGTCTCTGGGCGTCCATTTCGATGAATGCAACGAGTCGATCAAGGCTTACAAACTCGGCAGCCACAGGCATACTCCTGAGATTGAGCAAGCGCTGAATCCGTATGCGAAAAAATCGCTGGCCATCTCTTTCACACCACATCTGGTTCCAATGAACAGAGGAATCTTATGCACTGCTTATGGATCTTTAAATAAGAAAATGACAGAAGAAGATCTCTTTGCTCTCTACTCAGAATTCTATAAAGACGAGCAGTTCATCAGGATCTTTGATCCTTCGTCAGGCGAGTACAAATACCCAGAGACTAGATTCGTCAAAGGATCTAATTACTGCGATATCGGACTCAGCATAGATAAGAGAACTAATAGAGCGATCATAGTCGGTGCTCTGGATAACCTTGTGAAAGGCGCAGCAGGACAGGCTGTTCAAAACATGAATATTCACTTTGGCTGGCACGAGTCGATGGGTTTGACTCACGCTCCGATCTTTCCAGCGTAACAAAATTTGCAAGAGCAGCAAAATTATTGACAGAAAAAATATTCAGCGTGTACACTAAATAGTTCGAGAGAAAAATTTCGCTCGAGAAAGAAATCAGGAAATTCAGAATGAACTTCAGCAAGTCCCTCACCCACAACCGACGATTCCCCCGACGCCGCGCGAACGCGCTTGGGGATAGGTTGCACATGTTGATTTAATACAACGCTGCCAGATCTTTCCATCCCCGAGTGCCGCTTCCAGGACTCGGGGATTTTTCTTTGCAGCCGTATTTGCGACAGGAGAGATACGAAATGAATTCATTCACCACCATCATCGATGCACATGCTCTGGCCGTCCAGGGCAAGGTGGTTGAAGCGCCGTTCAGCGGCAGCGTCACAAGTGCCAAAGGTTTCAAGGCTGCCGGCGCGCACATCGGCGTCAAGCGCAAGAGAAAAGATCTCGCTTTGATCTATAGCGAGGTTCCTGCCACCGTCGCTTGCATGTTCACCACCAACGTAATGAAAGCGGCTCCGATTCTCTGGAATCAGAGTGTCGTCGCCAAGTCGAAAACCATTCGCGGAATAGTCATCAATAGCGGTAATGCAAACTCTTGCACCGGCAAAGAAGGGCTCGAGAATGCGGAGATCATGGCGGCAACATATGCCGAATGCATCGGCGTCAAGCCGGAAGAAATTCTTGTTTGCTCGACTGGTGTGATTGGTGTGCAATTGCCGATGGAGATTATCACCAAGGGTATTGTTAGCGTCAGTTCCGGTCTCGAGCACTCCAAGCTTGCCGGTCAACTTGCCGCCGAAGCAATCATGACCACTGACACCTACACGAAACAGATTTCTGTAAACTTCGAGGTTGACGGAAAAACGATTTCGTTGGGAGCAATGGCCAAGGGCAGCGGCATGATTCACCCGAACATGGCGACCATGCTCAGCTTTATCACCACCGATTTGAACATCGCGCCTCAGATGCTTGAGAAAGCGCTAAAAGATAGCGGCGCTGATACGTATAATATGATTTCGGTGGACGGCGACACCAGCACGAATGACATGGTGGCAATCATGGCGAACGGGTTGGCAGGCAACAAAACAATCGAAACGGAAGACGCCGGCTATTTTGCATTTTGCGATGCGTTGAAACAGGTCAATACACACCTGGCCAAAATCATCGTGCAAGATGGCGAAGGCGCGACCAAATTTCTCGAAGCGCAAGTAGAAGGTGCGTCATCGAAAGAAGACGCAAGACTGTTGGCTCGCTCGATCGTTTCTTCGAGCCTGGTCAAGACAGCCTTCTTCGGCGAGGATGCGAACTGGGGAAGAATTATTTGCGCGATGGGATACAGCGGTGCAAAATTCGATCCAGCTTCTGTTTCCATCTCTCTGGAAAGCGCTGGCGGCATGCTCGAACTTTTGAAATTGGGCGAGCCGGTTTGCGTCAACGAAATCTTGGCGAAGCAAATACTCGCCGAAAAAAACATCATCATCCATGTCAGCATGAATTCGGGAATTGAGGATGCCACCGCGTGGGGTTGCGATCTCAGTTATGACTACGTGCGGATTAATGGCTCTTACAGGACATAGGTGACCGAAATGACACTGGCAACTTTTAAAGGCACGATATTACAGGAAAACTATGATGCTCTGCAGAATTCCACATTTGGCCTGAGCACAGACGGTGATCCGGTTGTCGTTGTGAAATTCGGCGGCAATGCCATCATGAATCCCAAGGTGCTCGATCAGTTGATCGAGGATACTTGCTCATTGATCAATCAAGGTGTAAGAGTAGTGCTTGTGCATGGTGGCGGCACGGCAGTCAACGACGCGCTGGCAGCAGTTGGAAAGGAAACAAAAAAGGTTCAAGGTTTGAGGGTAACGGACAATCAAACTTTGGAAATTGCCGTGGATGTGTTTTCTTCCATCAATGAAAAACTGACCACGAAATTCCTCGAAAAAGGCGCACAAGCACTTAGTTTTTGCTCTAAGACAATCAATCCGTTTGTAAGCAAAAAAATGGAGTTTGAAGATTCCCAAGGCAATGACGTCGACCTGGGCTGGGTGGGAGAAATTGTCGATGTGGACACCAGCAAACTCGACCGCTGGCTCTGGGCCGGGTGGATGCCTGTCATCTCTCCATTTGGAAAGGATGAGAGCGGACAGCTCTACAATTTGAACGCGGATCATGCGGCGCTCGCCATTGCTACTTACCTTAATGCCGATGCGCTTATATTCCTGACGGATGTTCCTGGGGTTCTTCGTGATGTTCAAGATCCGTCGTCGAGGATCAGCCATCTTACTCCGTCGCAGGCACAAGAATGCCTTGACGAAGGAACAATTTCCGGTGGCATGCTTCCGAAGATCAAGAGCTGTTTGAAGTGCCTCGACAGGGGTGTTGAGAAAATCGCCATTTTGAACAGTTTTGCACCGCACGCACTGCTGAAAGGCTTTTCTGCGCCTGATAAATATGGGACGGTTTTGACGCGAGCCAGTTAAACCGCACCAGTCAGTCCGCGCCAAGCAATCCACAATTAGCCTTCTGCCGGCAGATAGACAGCACTGCACAATTCAACAGTGATTTGTCTGTCGGCTCGCCATACCATACGGGCAACAATGCCTTGGAGTTTGGCGATGTCCCGATTTGAAAAAACTGAAAGCAATTCAAACAGCTCGAAGAACGAAAAAGCTGTTCAACATCCTACGGATTGGTGGCATGAGAATATCACCAATCCATTTTGCAATGCGCTTATAGTTGAACCGGCGAATGCTATTACCTGCACCTTTGATACTTTTACGCATCAAAAGGAAGTTCATCGTCTGACGCCGAGTCCTGTGCCGCAGACCTCCGATTTTGGCACGACTGTCTGTCAGGGCGCAGCTTCGGCTGTCGGAGGCGTTTTGCCGTACGCATTGGCCGGAAAGTTTGCAGGCAGTGGCTTGCGGTTCTTGGGCGCAAGATTCGAAGTCGAGGGGGCTCTGGCAAAGTTCGCGCAGAGCGACAGGGCGGCGCAGATTATTGGTGCCGGATTGTATGACGGCATGAGGGAAACGCGGGCGGGCGAAACTCATTTGAGAAATGGTGCTGCCGGTGCCGTAAACTTCACTATCCTCGAATTTATCGGCGGGAAGGGAAAGTGTCCGTTTGACAGAATCTTTGATCGGTTTATGACGGGTGGTGTCGCCACGATCGCAAGTGCGTATGTGGCGCGCCCTGATCTTTTCCCAATGGCAGGATCTGTTAAGAGTTCTGATGTCAACTTTAATCGCCAATTCTTTGCCGGAGCAATTTTGAACGTTCTCTTGCCGGGGACGCAGCACGGTGTCAGAAAAGCTTGCGATGCCATGAGTTTGAAGCTGGGCTCCGGAATTCCGATTGACAGATTTGTCCGAAGCAAGGAGCCGTCATTCGCAAATGCATTCTCCAGTCCGAACGACCTCAAGTTGTTGGACGCCAATCGTTGGGCAACTGTGCAGCCAAATGCGGAGGTCAATTCCTATCATGCAGGCAAGGATCTGGTCACGTTAAAAGACTCAGGCAATTTCAAGGCGCTGCGGCACGAACTCCAGCATCGCAATGATGCCAGAGCGAAGATTTCCGAACCTGGCTTTGTGCGCGCCGCTGGCCTGCTGAGCAAAGACAAAGAACAAGCGTGGAGAGTCTATCGATCTGTCAGGCAGGCTCAGGAAGTGAGGGCGGAACTGGCAAATTATCACGACACAGGATTGAAGACGTACGCGGAAACTGTCAGGAATTTGAAGGAGTCGATTCCGAGCTCTAGTGCCACCCATGGTGACACTTATGAAACTCTTTGGCGTAAAGAGTTTCAACAATTCGAGCGGACGGGCGGAAAATTCAGACCGGAAGTTGACTTTTCCAGCGATTTTGGATTTAAGATGCTGCACAAGGAAAGCGATTTGCTTTATGAGCAATTGCGTCCGAAACATTCGAATGTCAGTTCGACCCTTCAGCAGATTGTAAAACGATATGATGTTCCTGTGCCGCAACTTGCGTTGGCTCTTAAGCACGTGAATGAGTTTCTCAACCCCAGTGTCGTACATCCTGTTGATGTCGATGCCGATAAACTCGCCATGCAGACATTGCGCCTTATCGGCAACCCTGAGAAGGTTTCGCAGGGCAAGCACCCGACATGCGCACCTGCCTCGCTCGAATACTACACTTATTTGAAGCACCCTGAAAATGCGACCGATCTCCTTT
>JADYYD010000048.1 GCA_020853845.1 Candidatus Melainabacteria bacterium | reverse complement strand
ATCTTTTCCGGATTGAGCAAAATCAATGATCGCCAACCCGCATTGCCGCCGTTTTTGAAAAGATAGGCTTCCAGACCTTGAGCTTTGAGCACTTGCCAGATCAGATGTTTTTGCAGGAAAAGCTTTTGCATCGAGGACAGTCCGCGTTGCCGGGAAAAGCCATCAACGATATCGTCGAAATAGCCAACTAAAATGTCCCATTCCTGCATGGTGTTCTCAATCACGCCAATATTCACGGATGGCTCGAGCTGCCCTGATATTACGCAGGTCCCATAGCTGCGTGCTTCTGCCGCCGAGCAGTAAAAGGTGGTGTTGTCGCCCAGCCCGAATTCGCGAATCATCTGCTCGTTTATGCTGCTCGTTCCATGGTGGAAGGTTTGGCAGAAAACACTCTCTTGCGGTTTGAGCGGGCGAATGTACTCGGCAACGGAGTTTTTCAGAAGACCATCGTCAAAGAGCAGTTGGGCATAGTTTTTTTGATCCGGGCGATTGACCAATTTCAGATCCAGAAAAGTGCATTGGCGCAGCAATTCCGTTAGATGCTGCGCCGAAGGATAATATTCGGCGGGCGGTTTTTGAACTTGAAGAGGGCTCATGTTCAAAACGGTCGCACTCGGCACGCAAAGTGGTGGACCGGGAATGGACAGCGGCGCGCTCACTGGTGCGCAAGACTGGGCATTGTTCTTGACGGTGGAGGCGATGTCGGGGAAATGCCCTTCTATCGAGACGGAATTGGTTTGCATGATGAAATTTCTAGTAAAGGCGCTGAGGCCGGAGGAGCTTAAGGGTGACGTGTCCGTATCTTATAAGCGAGCAATTACTAGCCGGTGACTGAGCCGTGACGGACTTGTTACCGGATTTATGAGCGCTCGAGATTGGTTCGATCGAAATTGGAAAGATTAAAAGTGGACTGATGAAACTTGCATTGAAACAAGATTGAAGCGTTCGATCATCACAATGTCTTCACGCTCTCCAAGTTATAAATGGTTGGACCAAAATTTGCATTTGCCCCGCCTCTTCGAACCATCAACCTTCCGTTTCCCTCCTAATGGAGAAACAGCATCGTGCAAACCGTTACTACTTATGCATCCATAAGCACAACTAAATATCCTCGCGCCTTCGACGGCACCAAAACACTCAGACCCGGATCGGGAAAGCTTACCCCGCTCCCCATGCCCGCTAAAGAAGATGCTCCCGCCCCCGCCAATGATCTGGAATTTTCGCCCGCAGTCAGTTGCAAGAGCCTGAAAGAATTGCTTGCTGCTGCTTGCGAGATGGACAGAGAAGATCTCGACGAGATGCATGTATCCACGTTCGAAAAACTGATGCGCACGACCGGATACAATTTGCTGGCCGTGCAGCCAGAAAAATTGCCGAAAGTCGACCGCTGCAAGGTTTTTCTCTCGGTAAACGTGAAGCGCACCCACACAGTAAGCCGCGCCGACTTCAGCAAGTCCAGACAAGCGGACGAGGCGCTGTGCTCTGCACAAGCGCTCATCGACTGTTTCAACCGGCTACTGGCCCGGTTGCAATCTGTCTTTGTTCGCGAAACAAGACATACCAAACTGAGATCGCGCTTTTCTCACTGCTAAAGGCGCTGTCTCTCGATTGCCAATTGTCCGGGAGGATTTTCAGCCTTGCGGTGATGCCGCTGCCGCCATATGTGGTATCACCTCAAGGCAAAAATACCGGCATATTTTGGTCTTTCGTGTTTCTACTATAGCAAGTCGAATAGGTGTGCAAAAAAGCAAATGAGCGCTCTGAAGATCAGTCAGAACGCCCGTTTGCCGTAATTGCTCAGGGGAGATTATCTGCCGGGATTGCGGCGTGGAAATCCGGACTTTGTCGCTTTGGATTTGGTCGCGGAGGTTTTGGCCTTCGACTTGGACTTGGACTTCATTTTGCCGTTGCCGTTTGCGCCGTTTGCAGCCGGAGGCAGCGCTACCGAAAGCAGTTGTCTGAGCTGTTCGAGACGCGACTCTTCGGTGCCGTAGGCTTGTTCGTAATCGGCCATGGAGAGGCGAATTACTTCGTGAGCTTCCTTGCGACCGTAGACGGCGGCGATGTCGACGACCGGTTTTTCACCCTTGTTCATGGGTGGTCGCTTGTAGCTCAGAAAGTAGTGCTCGAGGCGTTCGATAACACCGGCGGGCACTTGCGAGATGTCCTGGATATGACCGTAAGCGATATCGTTTTCCAGGACGGCGACAATCTTGTCGTCGGCTTCGCCGTGATCGATCATGCGCAATCCGCCGATTGGACGCACGGTCACGAAGAGATCTCCGTGAGCGAAGTCCTTCTCGGTCAAAACGCAGATGTCCAAGGGATCGCCGTCACCTTTGATTTTGCTGCGCCTGGTCTTCTTGGCGGCGAAGTCGCCGATGCGGTCGCCGCAGTATGTCTGCGGAACAAAGCCGTAGAGCGTCGGACACATCGAAGAGAAGCGCTGCGGACGGTCCACGTGCAAGTGACCGGTATGCTTGTGCAACTCCAGCTTGACGGCGCCTGTCGGTACGATTTCGATGTAGGACGAAACCACTTGCGGGGCGTTCTCGCCAGGAGAAACACCGTGCCAGGGGTGAGATTTGAACAGTGTGGCGAGCAGTTTCTTGAACTCGCTGGGTTTTGTGCTCATAGAGGCCTCTGCAAACTACATCCGGAAATTTCGCTCGTGTCAGTCTACCCGAACGAGAGAGGATTTGATTTAAATAGGCAAGGGCAAGCAGTCAGCTTGTGGTCGAACTGCTCGCCTTGCCGCAGCTCAGTTCGAGTCGTTGAAACTCGAATCTGGAAGGCGCCGAAGAGCGGTTCGAATCAGGGGACTCGAACCGCCTCAGGCGACCGCTAGTTTTTCAGCTCTGCATGCCGTCCACACGGGACAGACGCGCAGGCGGTTCAGAACGCGCTTTCGGGAACTTCCGGACCGGTGTAGTTCGAGAGCGGGCGGAAGAGCTTGTTGTCGCGCAGTTGCTCGATGATGTGTTCGCCCCAGCCGATGATGCGGCTCGTGCAGAAGGTCGACGAGTAGAGCGTGCGCGGAATGCCGCAGTGCTCGAGAGCGACCGCAGTCCAGAACTCGACGTTGACGCGCAGGGCGCGGGCCGGCTTGCCGGTGGTGAGCGACTTGGCTTCAGCCTTGGCTTTCAGGGCGGAAAGAATCTCCTCTTCCACCTTCAGCGCCAGAGTAATGCGCGGTCCGTTCTGCTTTTCGGCGACGCCACGCAGACAGAGCGAGCGCGGGTCGTCGGTGCGATAGACGCGGTGACCGAAGCCCATGATGCGGCGCCCGCTAGACAGCTCTTCCTGGACCCAGGAGGCGGCATTGTCGGGCGAGCCGATAGAATCGAGCATGTCGAGAACAGGACCCGGTGCACCGCCGTGCAGAGGTCCTGAAAGCGTGCCGACGGCCGCCGTGATGGCAGCGCCGACATCAGCGCCGGTAGACGCCGTGACGCGACCGGAGAACGTTGAGGCGTTCAGTCCGTGGTCGATGGTGAGGATGAGATAGGTCTCGACGGCGCGCAGGTCTTCGGCCGAAGGACGCTTGCCGGTGATGCCCCAGAGGTAGCGCTCGGCGTAGCCCTTGTTGTTGCGCTTGCGGATGGGAGCCTTGCCGGTGTGGATGATTTCCACAATCGACGGCGCCAGAGACTGCAGTTGAAGCACTTCGAATTCGACATCCTTGACGTCGCGATTCAGCCAGGGCTTGAACCCGCGGTGGCAGGCGATGGCCGAGATGGCGGTGCGGAAAGCCGACAGCGGTTCAGCGCCGCGAGCCTTCTTCACCAGATCGACCTCGGCGCGCGAAAGCTTTCCGAGCCCTTCGACCTTGGTGCGCAAGGCGCTGAGCTCTTCGGCAGAAGGCAGATGACCTTCGTGCAGGAGGTGCCAGACCTCCTCGACTGTCTTCGTCTGGGCGAGCGTGACGGCGTTGTGCCCCGAGAAGATAAGCCGCCCGGCGGACCCGTCCACATGGCTCAGGCGCGTTGCGCAGGCAATGACACCTTCCAGTCCTGGCGAGAAGGTAGTTGTGGGATTGTTCATGAGTTTGCTCCTTGGAGTTTCTCCAAACGCGAAAAACAGCCATTGGGCTTCGACTGAGTTTGCGAAGTCCCGGCTCCTGATAAACCGCTCACTTCAGATCCGCATATCGACAGGTTTCAAAACACAGGCTGCTGAAGCAGTCTTGCGGATGTCTTGAAACAAAGTCTGTGATTGAGTGCGGTGGGATGAAAAGTGGGCGGGTGCAGTAAAGAAACATCATCAGCTAGCACACGCTCTAATCGCTATTCAAGAGAAACAGACGAAACCCGCTATTACTCAGCTTTTACTGGGTTAATCTTCAATAGAGATTTCAAGATGTAAGAGCTGTATAGTCCATGAAATAAGCTTCTTGAGAATATATATCGATGCCAAGGTAGCGCGGCTGCGCCGTTGTGTTACCGAAAATCCTCGCCCTGCGCCTAAAATCGCTGATCGACCCTGGCAAAACTGTGTTTGAAAATTAGTCCGAAAAAAAGCAAATTTTTCGGACTAATAAACCGGCGAGCAAATCGGGGGAGGTCGCCCGGATGGCTTTCAAGATGTGCCGTCGGCTCTTATACTAAATTGCTTAGTAAAGCGCCGCCCAGGAAGAAGACAGCGAAGTTGCCGCGTGGCATTTCGCTGTCTTCCGTAGGCTGTTTATAAACACACGCTGGATGTGTTTATCACCCAGCCTTGCTGCATTCAATTAGCCGATAGCCGCAGTCGGCTGAGCGCAGCGCAGAGCGGCAACGAAACGAGCGTCCTTGCCGATCGCATAAAGCGCGGCATGGGCGACTGCGGCTTTGAGATCCTCGCCGGCAAAGCCTGCCGACTGGAATTCCTTCGCCACCTGGCTGAGCCCGGTGAGCTTGAGCGCGCCGGCGAGGTAGACGGCAGACGCGTCTACGGAGGCGTCCTTGCCGACGATGCCTTCCACGTGGGCGACGTAGTTGGTATCGAACTTGAGCGCGGCATCGACGTCGAAATCGGACTTGTTCGGATAGAACGGTCCTGCGGACTTCGCATCATCGGCCGGAGCCAGAAGACGCAGCGCCGGAGCAGCTTGCTCGCTGCGGCTGAGGGCGTTGATCAGCGTGTCGCAAACCGCAAAATCGCGGTAGACGCTGCCGTTGTATCCGAGGATGCCCTTGAGCGCCGCCAGATCTTCCGGCTTGACGCGAATCAGGCGAGCGAACGTGCGGATGGCGAGGCGGTCATTCGGACGGGTTTCCGAATAGCCTGCTTCGCTGAGATTCTCCAGGTAAATATCGCTGAAGACATCGAACAGTTCGCCTTCGTTTTCTGCTTCCCCACCATTGGTGTCGATGGTTTCTTTGGCGATCGCCTGGAGGGCGGCCATGATGGGAAGTTCGACGCAGACGAGAATCGGGTTGGTGCGTTTGCTCATAGTTTGCACTTCTCTTGGAGTTCTTTCTTGCCGTCGTGCCTGCGAGATTTCTATCTCAAAGCACGGCGGCGGGCGGCTCTCGTGTCGGTTTCAACCGTTCAAGACGCCAATCCCATCTCTGCCCGGTGTTTCTCCCGTGAGAAAGTTCACGGAAAAATGCACGGTTAGTTGGCTGCGAGCGGGAGTAAGGACGGTTTGAACTAAGTTTGGAAAGCGACGAGAAAGAGACACACAGACTACAAAACCAGAGCTTTCCAATCTGTAGTTATCAAGAAAAATCCGACAGCTTGGAAGGGCTTAATTGACCGGCGCCTTGCGAGCCTCGCGCTAGAGTTTTGCCATTGATCTTGCCAAAAACCTTGGAGCAAGAGGATTTCACGCCGAAGATCAGATTTGCAGCGAGCGGATATTCTGAAGTCTCGCTCATGCTGCTTCTTGACGCCTTGTAATCAGGATGGCCCGCAGAGGCGGGCGTTTTGTTTTCAGGCCCGAAAGACATTGAGCGCAACTGCCAGATCGTTTGCTGTCTCATAACCATCGCTTCGAACAATTTTTCCTTGATCGTCGAGCGCCAATCGCAATGCTCTCAGAAGAACGGCTTCTTGCTGGCTGGTGATGGCGGTTTTGACGTGGCTTGGCAGCGGCATATTGCGCAACGCAGCGGCATAGAAATTACCGACCGTCTCCAGGCTGCTCAACCATTCCACAGTTTCCAGGGCAAGATTAGTTTGAAGATCGCTCTTCTTGGCGGCAGAACCACGGAATTCACGCTCTATTAGCGGGCTTCCCAGGATGATCTGCCAGACGAGCAATCCCAGGGCCATTACATCATCAGGTTTGAAGAACGGGTAATACTGCGGCGTCGTCACCATCACTCCGGCAACTGAACCGTCGGCCAGCCGCAATTCGCCAAAGTGACCGGGATCCAAAAGCTTCGCCTCATTGCCTGCAATGAAGATGTTCTCTGCATTCAGATCGCCATGGTAAGGCAGTCCTGAAAACAGCAACTTGCTTAGAGATGCGGCCGCTTTCTGCACGTCGGAAATATCTGCGCGCCCGCCGTCAATCTTACTTTGCAGGGTTTCGCCTTGAAGATATTCCATCTGCAAATAGGTCAGATTGTCGCCTCTTTTGATTCCGTAATAGCTGGGCAAACAGGATAGCTTTCGCTGAGAGAATTTCTCGTACTCGAGAACCAGCAATGCTTGAGAATCAGGCACCGTCTCGCTTATACCATTGGTTCTAAACTTGAGAGCTTTTGTGCACAGAGCTCCTGTGCGCATGCCTTGCAGAACGAAATCGCGCGGCTTCGATACTTTAAAAGCTCGCTGCTCGCCACTTTCACTTACGCCTCTAAATATCCAGGCAAACGAACCTTCGCCTATCTGGGCATCGATTGAAAATTGCTCGACTGTCAGTCCTACCCAATCCATGCCAATTTCTTACTCCGACTCATTAAGCACTTGCTCGGGGGTCTCTTCGCCAAGGGCATGGGCAATCATGTCTTCGAAGCGAAAGATATTACTGCGCTTGTCGGCATCGGGATCCAGCATTTTTTCAAGCACCGCTGCGGTCAGGTCTGAAAAGCTTCCGAAATCGGATATCGAACGCACTTCTTGCTTGGCAATTCTTTCCAGATCAACAAAAGCGTTCTTGTCTGAATGCACAGCGCGCGGCGTCTCACCAGTGAGAAGATAAAACATCAAAGCGCCGAGCGAGAAGAGATCGGATTCTCTGGAAGGCGGAAAGCCGAGCAAAACTTCCGGTGCGAAAAAATTGAGCGCTGTCTCAGGCACTCGCCTGGGATAGTGATCGAACAGATCGCCATCAAGAGTCTTGCCACTTAACGTATGAGCCCACCAAAACTCGCCCAGTTTAAACCTTCCATCCACCGAGTAAACAGCTTCCGGACAAATTGCTGCATGCAAATATTCTCTTTTGTGCAGGTGCTTGAGCGCTCTCACCATGTCCAGAGAGACCATCAGCGCTTCACCTTCGAGCAACGGCAATCTCGCTTTACTCAATGCCGACGCGCTATGAGGAAGATCCGACACCTGATAATAATCACCGTTATCCAGCCAACCGGCCTCCAGTACATTTGAGGTGTACTGGCTATTGGTAATTCCCTTCATGCACATGGCATTGGTGCATAGAGTTATGAGGAAGCGATCGTCGTCCAGGGCAATAAGATCGACGACGCTGCCATCGTCTGCAGGCTTGGAGGCAAGCCAGCGGGTTCCATAAAGACCGGACTCGATCTCTTCGGTCAGGACATGGCCTGTGGGCGTGCGAGAAATAGGCGGAGTCAATGCCAAGCAATTTTCCTCTTTAGTTTGCGTGAATTATACCCAGGCAAATAAACCTTGCTGTAAACGGCCTGATCTCATCGGCACTGCAACAAAACTGAAATAGACCTCGCCTAGGATCAAATTGGTCGCTCACCCACAAGGCGCCCACGCACCCCTCACAAAACAGTTAAGACCACAAGTTTCACATTTGAAACGTCCGGCTTGTCCTACAGGCTGATCGGCTCGATGTAACTTAAAAACCGGTTGTGAGATGTGGATTACATCTTCAGAACGGGCAGTTCTCTTATGTAATACCGATTCTAAAAAGCTTGGAAAGAATGGCTGATCCAGTAAAAGACCCCCAGGAAGAAAAACCTAAAAAGCCGGCTGCGCTTGAGATCGACGAAAGCGAAGACGTTGATCTGGATGCGGACGACGAGTATGAGGTTGCCGACCGTTTTTTGGACGACAACGAAAGTACTGGGGACAGGCGCTATGGACAATTCCCCGGCACCCCTGGAGAGTTTCAGTTTTCAGACCCCTTTGGCACAAACCCGCAAATTGCCCTGGCAGCTCTTGATACGCCGCTGGTAATACCGGGCGAGCCGATGCGCGGACCGCAAGGCGACCTGGCTGCAGCGCAAAAGTGGTCGGTAAACGTTCTGGATGTGCTGGGCCCGACCAGCGACAGTTCCAAAGATACGCCTCGGCAAGAGCATTTCAAAGAATTTGGCGTGCATTACAACGGGCGGGAAGTTCAACTTCCCGGCACTGCTCAGCCCGCTCTTCGACTGGGCCGCAACCCGATGGCTTCGGATTTGACTTTCGACGACCCCTATGTCAGCCGCGAGCACGCCACTATCACTGCCTCGGAAGGCAAAACATTCATCACTAACTTGCGCGACAGCAACAATACAACAATCATTCGCAACGGTGTCGAAATCGAGGTCGGGCTGCATCCGGCTAAGACCGAGATCTTGCCGGGAGACACCATCAGGCTCGGCAAATACACCGAATTGGAATGGATGCGCTCGTCCGAGCTGAGAGACGCAGGCAAGCCGCGTCTCTATAGACCACAGCCCGGCGTGCTCGACGTAGCTGCCGAAGAGGGAGCGAGACGCGAATCGAACACTTACCTCAAAAATCATGAGTATTCAAAGCCATTTCCGAACGGATTTCAAAACGTAGGCGGCAGCAATCTCATAGATGCAACCGGTGAGCATCACGATCCAGAGCGTCCGTCTGTCGTACTCGATCAAAGACCGGGTGCAGACCCGGCTCTTGAGCGTTTCGTTCAGGACATGAAAGCTAAGTATGCGCATTTGGTTGGCGATCCTGGCGCTCTGGCGGAGGCTCTGGCCAGGGAAGCAAAATCAGCGCTCGAACCGAAAGGATGGAGTCCTTCGGCAGTCGACGACGGTTACTCGAAATTGCGCAGTGACTTCGCCGGAAAACGCATGCTCCTGGGCGACTTTCTTGAAGCAGCCAAGTATGCCAAGGGAGCAGGCGTCTGCAACCATCAAGCCATGCTCACAAAAGTGGCATTCGACCATTTCTACCCGGCAGACATGCCCAATCGCCCGGAAATGAAGATGGTTCGCGGTTTTTACGGCGAATCTCCCAGAGGTTTGTCGCGCGAAATGGCGCAAAACCATGCCTGGAATACGCTCACCATACCGAACAGAGACGGCAGCCCGGGCATGGAGCGCATTTTCGATCCGCGCCAACAAATTTACGGCGACCCGCTTCAGGCACGCCCTCTGCACCATGCCGGCAAAGACGTACCGCAAATGCGGCCCGGCGATCAGGTGCCCAAACCGCTCGATCTCAAGCAAAGCCCGCTCACGGCGGCGGAAATCGAGCGCCTGAAAGGACAAGAAGTCAGCTACAACGGCAAGAAGTATCGCATTCAAGGTGTCGAGCGCGGGCTTGTCACAGTCACCGCCGACGCACTGAGAAGCGTTGATCAAGCGTCATTTGCAGAGCAGAATCCGGAAGCGGCAAAGAGCGGCAAATGGGTGGTCGGACAGGAATACAACGTCAAGCGCTCTTCGGGAGCAGTGGAAAGCGGTTGGACTCTTGTCGGAGTCGGCGAAGTAGGCGGACAGAAAGAGTTTGTGCTCACCAAGCCGGATGCGTTGACGAGAAAGTTCCTTATCGAGGAAGTGCAAAAACAAAACTCGGAAATCTTCGAAGAAGTTCAAAAAGAAAGAGCCGCGGCAAAAGCCGCTGCCGAAGTGCCGGCCGGCCCGCAAGCTCTAAATCGAGAAAGCCATGGATTCGCAGAAGGACGTGAAGTCTTGCACCAGGGCGAAAGATGGACAGTGCAGGGGCAAAGCGGCAATGACATCGAAATCGCCAGGCCGGCTGTGAAAGAAGTGCGGCCCGGAGCTTTCGAAGCATTGAATGGGAAAGAAACACCCCGCATTGGCGAGAATTACAAGGTGCGTCGCGGAACAGGCGAGATTGAAAGCTGGAGACTGACAAACATCGATCCCAATACCGGTATGCTGACTTTGCGCAGCGAAACTGGTTTCAGAGAAAAAGTATCGCTGGAAAGACTGGCGGAACAGAATCGCAGCGTTGTCGGGCCTCTCGATGTCGGCAAAGTCCTGGCCGATCCAAAGTCGAAAGTGCATCTCATTTGCCGCTGGACAGACGGAGACAGCGGTCACGACAAGTGGATCGCCAGTGTAGAAGGTCCCAATGGCGAGCGCGTCAGCGCCATGGTTCACAAGCCGCCGCACGGCAATCCCCAGGACTGGTTGCGCGCGAAAAACGATCTGGCCGCGCAAGAGCTGGCCAAATTCATGAAATCTCCTGAGCTGTTTCCTTCAACCGTCATGCGTGACGGCATGATGGTGCAGGCTTTTGTAGGCAATCAGGGAGAAAACGTTGCCACCTTCTTGCACGAGCGTTCTCGCCAGGATGCTGCATTGCGCGCTCAAGAGCCGCACCTGGATAAACGCATTGAAAAACTGCTGGCCAAAGATCCCATACTCAGGCAACGGGTGGCCGAGGGTGTCGCATTTTCGTTGCTCCTGGGCGACCACGATCACCATGGCATGAACTTCGTCATCAACCGCGACGGCGCCGGACCGAACGATTTCCACATTGCTCGCATTGATACGGATTACGCTTTCTCCAAAGAGAAAACTCCCAACATGAATCAGGCAGGCAATTTCGGAAGCGTGATCAATGGCGCCTTCACGCATCTGTCGCAAGGAGAAATTCCCGCCGATGTAAGAGCAAAAATTCAAGGTGTAGCCGATCAACTTTCTACAAAGGAAGGGCGAGAGGCTTTTCAAAAAGCGACCAATCTGACCATGGACCGAGTAGAAGCTCTGGCATCGCGCGCCAAGATTATGGCCGAGTCCGGACGTTTCCCGCGCTCGATGTCCGTGCAAGAGCAGAATGCCGAGATGGGATCCGTGCGCGGTCGCGCTAATCCGGTCGGAGAAGTGATCGAGAGCGAAAAAATCGGCACAGTGAAAGCTCTGGATTCTGCGGATCTGAAGACTACAGTCGATCGTCTGCGCAGGCTCAAGCCCCAGCTCGAGAAAAACATGATCGCAGCCGGTGGCGAAGAACACAGAGTTTATCGAGTTTTGAATGAAGAACTTGATGCCCTGAAGAGAGCAAACAAAATCGACAAAGGCTGGGAGCTTTTCCCGACCGACAAAAACTCGCCTGCCGACAAAGCCGGCTGCGACGTGCTCATGGTCAATACAAAGACTGGCGAAATCCAGATGATTGACTTCACCAGAGACCCCAAAAAAGAAAATGTCTCTGAAATTCGCAGAGACGCTGTGATCCTTTTTGACAGGAAAACCTGGAACGACGACATCGAGACATTCCGCAAAGAAAGATCAGCCCAACTCGAATTGCTTGCAAACAAGGAAACTCCGCTCAAATTGGGCGGGCCGGATCCATGTCCATTTCCGGACTTGATTTACAACAAGGATATGAAAGTAACTGCAAAAGAGCTCGAGGCTTTTGAAGCCTGGTCAAGAAGACAAGCACAAGCCCGCAGCATCAACAGTCCGTCTGAAGGCAGACTGCTGGCCAATCTTGCCGAAGTCGTTCACCAGGCAGCACATTCAGCCGCCAAAGAAGGTCAGGAAGTAAAATCAAGAGTGCTTCAAAGCAAGGTGCAAGGTTTGGCCCAGCGCGAGATTGTCGACTTAGCCTTAAGTACTCTCACGAAAGAAGAATTGAAACCCCTGGCGGGAACGGCGAAAAGCCAGGTAAAAGTACATGCCGACCAAATCAAGCTCGATACTCAGGCAGATGGGATTCACGTCACAGACAAGATGACAGATATCCTTCAGGCGGCAAGCCGAGCCGTGATGGATGAAAAGGTTGTTCGCGACATAATCAGCAAGCAACGCGGGCTGATTGGAAAGTTATTGACTCCGAGCGAACAGAGACGCCTGGGGATAACTCCCGAAAATCTCGCCGACATTGACTCTCCAAAAACCAAAAATCAAGCTTTGCGAGAGAAAGCAATGCTGGAAGTGGCGAAAAAAGTCAGAGATGTCGTCATTACGCAAAAAGACATCACCGTTGTCGACGGTGGCGGCAAGTATGCAAAAGCCGGCACAATCACTGAAAGAGTTGCGGCCCGTCTGAGCACAATTGCAGTCGATGAAATCCTGGATCGTCCTAAGCAAGTGGCAGCAACACCACCAGTTATGGAAACACCAAAGCCGGTCGGCAAGCCAGTCGAGGCACCGCCGGCTGCAAAATACGAGACTCTGCTGAAAGCTCGTGGCGAACAATTGGGTCGCGAATATACGGCCGGTTCATTGGCAAAACCAGGCGCAGTGACAAATCCCGCTGTTCTAGAAATGCTGGAGTGGCAACTGATCTTGCAAGAAGACCCGACCGAAAAGAGCTGGAGCGATAAAGAAATCGCAGAATTGAAGACGCTTTACGAAGGCTATAAAGCCGGTGACCCAGCCGCAGTGGAAGCAGTACATAAAGCTGTGAACAAAGCTGTGGATAATGCGACTGGAGGGACAGCAAGAGCAGCGGGTGTGGTTCCAGCGCTGGCACCGGAAACGGTGGTCGAAGAAGGTCCGCGGCGACCGAGGCGTGGCGCGGCACCTTCGGCAGACAGAATCAGCGGTGCGCAGCAGCACGCGAATCAGGACGGAACAATGACGCGCGGACGCGAAGTGGTCGGCTCTACTGTTGCCGGAGAAAAGCTTTCCGAGGGCGATCGGGTTGCTGAAAACGAGAAAGACGGCATGAAAAAAGAGCGCTTAACGCTCGAGCAAAAGGAAAAAGACAACAAGCTTGAAAAAGAAGAGAAGGTGCGTCTGGAGGCGCTGCGCTATGCCGAACAACGAATGAACGACCCGGCCTTCCAAAAAGAATTGAAAACCCGCGCCAGAAGAGGCGTAGCAGCAGGTGAAATCAGTGGTGCGCTTTCCGGTGTGGCCATACTCACTGCAGCAGCACTGGGACTCTATCTGTCCTCGCGCAAGCAAGAACAATATCAAAACCCAGATAGGGCTGGGGTTGGCGGTAACGGTTCATAATTTACACGGAGATTGAAATGTTGACATCAGCGACCACTGATTGGAGCAACGATTCTCAAGCAAGCGGCCAAATGGCAATACGGTCATGGATTGCCACCAATTATCCAAGCCTTGATGTAGAGAGTCTGTCCGATCGTATATTCAAGAAAGCCACTCAGAGACTCGATGAAATCTCTGCGTCAAAAGATGCGAGTCCAACTCAAGCAGAAAGAGAAGCACTGGAAAAAGCTCTGCAAGGAGCAGTTGCTCTTCATCCGTTTGTCGATGCCGGACTGATCGATTCTGTAAAAGAAGAATTCGAATCGATGGTAAAAGTAGCATTCCAGGCTGGTTTTGAAGGCGAACAGGTGAGAAGTTTCCTGGGGCTGCTTTTGACTGCAGACGGATTTCCGCTTGTTTCAGAACTGAGATCCTGGGGACAAGAACGCAGTTTGGACATATTTCTCGAACTGGCTCGCGATGGGCTGTTCATCTCTCAAATTTCTCATCATGTCTTTGGCGCTCTAGCTCGGACAACTACTGTCAGACCGGCGCTCAGGCAGAAGTTGCTGGTCGTTTTTGACTTCATAACCGCGTCCGCCAATTGTCCTTCTCATCAGTCTTGCGCCGAAACTTTGAAAAATGCATTGCTTCTGGAAGTGGGACGGCTGCCTGCAGACGTTGATGAGACGGTAGCCGTAGCCATTCTAGACAGAATCATGTCCTTCCCTGATCCGGAGATTTTTCCGATCTTGGATGCTTTGATCGCCACGAGCGCAATGAGCGGATTGCGCGCCACTCGCAAGCACGCTCGTTTTGCTCTTGATAGTTTGAACGCATCGGCGCAAAAGATTTGGGATGAAACCACAGCAGATTTAGTCTCAGGACTGGAAGACCGCTCGCGCATGTTGGAAAGAGTCGGGGCATCCACACTCACAGAGGAAGAGTCGGCACAAATAATTGTCCACGCTTTCAAAGACAGAGAAATGGAAATAGACAGCGACCCGCGCCTCGGCCAGCTCAACAGGGCATTGCAAAGTAACGCTTCACTGGTAAACCTGACAGCCTCGCTCGCTGCCGTTGTTCAGACCGAGAAGGGGCTGCTCTCAGAGGAAGGAACTGCTTTTGAGGAGGTTCTTCAAAATGCAGGCGAGAAGCTGGCCTCCATCGCAATCAACAACGAAAATCCCCGGTTCCGTACTGAAGCAATTACGCTTCTTGCTCGATTGGAGAAGGTTTCGCCAAGATTAGAAAAAATGGTTGCCGAGAAAAAGGAACAAGCCAGCCTCATGTTTGTTTCCCGCCAACAACCACAAAGCTAACCCACACCCACTTTTCACCCCGCAATCAATAGCAAATCAACTCTTCCGGAGTAATTAAAATGACTGAGCCACAAGATGCTCCTAAAAAACCACAAGAAAAGCGGGTACCAGAACCGAATGTCGAGGATGAGCTCGACGTCGATGATAAATTCGCAGCGGACGCCGACGACGCCGTCACAGACAAGGCTGAAAAAATTACCGACCAGGACACTCTCAGTCGCAACGAATACTTGCAAAATTCGCTGATCAATCTGAATGGCGTATTCACGGAATTTAGGCCGGGCCCAGACCCCAAGAAAAGAGAAGAAGAATTCAACACTTTTGCAAAAGGCCTCGAGCAGCAAAGGCAAGATATACAGAGAGAAAAGGACGCCGGTGTTTTCGGTCCGCATACGGCCAAGGCCTATGCTCAGTACAAAGAGTGGCTGGAAAGGCAAGCGGTACCGAATGCAGTCAGGACCATGGACAGCTATCAGTTGGCCATGCCACCCGGATGCCCGATTACTCTGCCTCTTGATCAATATCAGCGCGCTCAAAATCCCGAGCTCTATAAGGCACTGGCATCCGCCGGCAAGCAAAAACTCGATCTAAAACTTGACACATCGAAAGTTCCAACGGAAGAAGAACTGACCAAAATCGATGACACATTCGCCTGGCTCGAGCGCTGCCACGAGTCTATAAAAGACGCGCAAAATCGCGGGCGCGACGAGTATCTCGTCAATCAGATAAAGAAACACGGGTTGCCCGAGAAATGGTTGGAAGGCAGGGATTTAAATCCCGAAGCCTGGCGCTCCTCGGCATTTGAAATGCTCGATCTGTCCATGCGCACCCGCAATTATGTGGAAGCGATGCAAAGTCTTTTCAAAGACTCTCAGTACAAAGATTTCCCACTGCAGTTTCCCCCCGGCACTTCAATAACCGTGGAATCACACGGCAAGAAGCATGAGCTGACTGACAAACAACTCGTCGATGAATCGACCAGAAACTTGCTTGCGCACGGCAAAATTACACAGATCAAAGTGGATTTGCCTGAAGACTTGCGCCAGGAGAATCCCGCCAACAAACAAAAGATCGAAAGACTGCGAGGCTGGCTGGATAAGCACGGCCCTGAAATCGACCAGGCCATGGTGCAGATCACCAAAGCTATGGAAAATCCCGATGATCGCATTATGTACGGCGACCAGGAATGGTCCGGCAATTGGAAGGGACGCTTCAACGCCAACAATGAATTCGTCGGCATGGCCGCGCCCGGGCAAAACGGCAGACCGGGAGAAAAACTGGAGGAGGTCAATTTAGTCGGCTACGATTTCACAACCGAAAAACTGGCCAATGGAAAGATAAGAGTCACTCAATCGATTCAAGCTGAAAATGCGCCGTTCTACGCATACCAAAATATCAGAGCGTTCGGCATCGAGCCGGTCGGCAAAAAAATGAACGTGGAAGTAAAAGAGCACGACCCGGAAGATTGGCTAGTGGTCAAAGACGGCGGCAAGGACAAAATTATTAAAGCTAAGAATCTCGAAGATTTTAGAGCCACACAGAAGGCCTGGTATGTAGGAGAAAAAGTAGCTGTAGGTCTGGCTGACGGATTGCTCGTTATCCCGCCTCTGGCTGAAGTCGGAGTTGTACTGCGCAGCGCCAGACTGGCCGCAAAAGCAGGCGAAGTGGCATTGAGACTGACCGGCAAGCAAGTGGCGATGGAACTTGCCAAAGACAGCTTCAAAGTCGGTATCGGCTTGGCCGGGGTCTTCAATAATGCCGGTGCGCGTGACACAAGCTGGGGTAACACTGTCAACACTGCCCGCGGACTCTATTTCCTCGGCGACATCAGCAAGGGACTTCTGCAAGGCGGCTACAGACTGGCTCGTGGAGCCAAAGTCGCACAGGAATTGAGCGCAGCCGACAAGGTGCACACTCTCATTCACGGAAGAAAGGCATCCGAAACGCTCAAGCCTTTGGAAGGAATTCCCTGGGTCAAACAAGGCCACACCGCAGGGCAATGGGGTTTCAAGGCAGCCGAGGCGAGCTTTGCGCCGATTCTGTACAAAGAAATTTCCCATCAAATAGACGAGATTGCCAACAAGCATAGAGACTACCTTCGCGATGCCACCATTCAGGTAGGCGATGGAAGAGGCTTGCAAAAAGCTGAGAAAAACTCGTTTGATCCAAACAATAAGAAACAACTGGAGGCGACACACCAGTTGTTGGACAGCTATAGCGCCACCTTGAAAGACGGCAGAAAACCCGGCACGCAAGCCAAGTTGCAGGAGATTTTCTACAAGACCAAAACTTTGATTGGACCTGGTGCCACTGATGCGGATCGGACCAAATACAGAGAAGAACTCTTGAGAAACATGACCTTCACTGCCGAAGAGCTGAAGGACCTGGAGAACAAGTACGGCGAGCATCTCAACTCCGAATCGTTCCGATTGAGCAACGAACAAGCTCACGACTTGATGGACGCCGATAAGAGACGAAATTTTCCCAAGCCTGTGCGCGACTTGGCCGAAAAAATTCTCGCTGAGAAAGACAAGGATGTCGAGGCTGCATCACGTATTGCACTGCTGTATCTATCTCGCGACAAGGATGGAAACATCAGCGAGCAACTGGCCAAAGTTCCTTTGGAAATTCCGGAATACACGAGAAACATTTGGGTGGAAGGACACGGCGAAAATCCAGGATACAACAAAGAAGTAAAGATCGCCGCTCACTCAGCGGAAGTACATGTGTCGGCAACAGAAGCCGTCGACTATTTGAAGCGCGATCTGGAGTCCCAGGAACTGGGTAATCGCGGCATCGTTACTGGTGATGCCCTCGTGCGCGTAGGTGCTTTGACACATCAACAGTATGGCGGAGTCTTGCAGGATGTTCTCAGCAACAAAGACAGCAGCAAAGCCGATAAAATGCGAGCTCTTACCGATAGTATGAGCGCCCGCTTTGCCACCATAGTCGATGGCGTCAGACATCAAGAGACGAGCATTACAGGCGAGCGCTCCGGCGAGGCAAAAGACAGAGAATTAGGCAAATCATTCGGGTTATCTTCGGACGACTTGCTCAAGACTTTGGAACACACCGCCAAATCCGACAGCGATGCCGACGTCAGAGCGATGGCCGCCGGGCTCTTGCATGGTTTGAAAGAACGAGAAGCTTCTGACCGCGCCGCTCTTCTTAATGCTTACAACGAAGCATGGCAAAATGCCAAAGGCAAGCCGGACGGCTTCTTCGCCGAAAGCATGAAGGCGCACTTCAAGAACGCCCAGAGCATCAAGGTCGACGAAACCAAGCCTGACAAAGAGTTGCAGCGCGCTCGCAAAATGAACGCGGCTCTGTCCCTCGCTTTGATCGCTGATCCAAAAGATGCCGCGACACAGACAGAAATCAGCCGAGCAATTGCCGAATGTTTCAGCGAAAACAATTTCGCCATGAACCTGAAGGTGATGAAAGAGCTGGTACCGGACCGCATAAAAGAGTTGTCCAAGAGCGATCCTGCTGCGGCTAACCGGTTGAGACAGCAAGCAATCGACTTCCTGCAGGTTCCACTAAACTTAGACGACATGTCTTCGATGACTGCGATCATGCAACGCATGAAACCGCTTATCCACGACACATTTCCTCCAGATGGCGACAAGAAGCTGCGCGACAACCTGACGCAACAGCTTGCCACCAAATATAAGGACATGCTCGATCCGTCGCGTGGCAAGAGTTATGCCGGATTCAGCCCGGACATGCGCGCTTCGGCAATTTACGGTCTGGCCGATCTGGGCGGCAGAGATCCAGCCACCATAGGTCTCATACACAAGTATGTGACAGCGCAAGATAGCTATAACGTTGGCAATCAAACGGTTGCAGCCGGTGAAAAAGATGCGCGCGTCCGGCAAGCGGCAGTTTATGCGCTCAAGCGCTTGAATGACGTCGACTTCAAGAACACCGTACTGGAGCTGATAGACAAAGAAACGGATCCTCAGGTTGCTCAGCAATTGCGCGACATCGAATTCGACACCCGGCGCATTGAACCGGATTCCCGCGAATACAAACAAGCATTTGAAGAGGCTCTCAAAGAGCTTGTTGATCCGGCAAAAACAGCTAAATATCCATACCTGGAAAATTGGGGCGATGGCGACACTGAAAAGTGGCTGAAAGACAATTTTCCAAACATGAATATCGATGATTTCATGAGATCGACAAATCAAGCCATGCAAGGCGATCTGCCGATAAACAGATTCTGGAGCATGAAAGAGACGGAAGCTTATGAAGAATCCAAAATCATGCATAAGAGGATGGAGGCGCGCTCCAAACAGTGGGAGGAGCTTTGCGCCATGGCCAAAGGTGACGGACCTGAGGCAAACAAGGCAAAACTCGCATTAGGCTACATCCTCACTCACGGGGATTATATGGGCAAACCCGGTTTGACCCTGAAATTTGACGGTGACAAATACAAACAAGGCGTAGTTGATTTTTGGTCTACAAGCTACAACCACGACTATTCAGAGTTCGCCGCTCGTGCGCTCAGAGATTGTTGCGCCCCCGGCAGCGGTGGACGTGACCTGACTGCCCATATCATTCGAATGGGTTTGAACCATCAAAGTTCTTTGCGAGCAGACGCCAGCTCCACCCTATTGGAAGGCTGGAAAAAGCTGGCCGTGCGCAGCGATAAAATGGATCGCGAAGACGAAGACGTCATGAAAAAGAAATTGCTCGCCACCTGGACGCAGCTTGGTCATGTCAAAGAGCCGCTCAACTCCCATCAGCAAGTGACTCTGCAAAATCAGCTCTTCGACCAGTGGAAAGCCCTTTCGACACGCAAAGATAAACTGACTGCCGATGAGGAAAAACTGAAAGAAGCAGGCGATAAGCATAAGCCTCCTCTCTTTGCCATGACCAAAGAGCATATTGCCAAAGTTACTGCCAAAGCTCTTGAACTTGAGCTTTTGCGCCTGCCCGGCAATCAGACCGAATGGTATCAGCAAGATCTGCTCAAGGAACTGCAATCACAGCAGCACCGTATGGTCTTCCCTGCCCTGGAAGCGATCTGCAGTGCGGAGTCTAAAGCCAAACCAGCGGTCAAAGCACAAGCAGCGCAGATGCTGGCGGAAATGCGAGACTCAGTTTCCCTGATGTGGAAAAACACAGAGCCTGATCTAAGGACAGGAGCCGAGGAAAGAGCGCAGGCTCTCAAAAAAGCACTGGAAACTACTCAGGTTCAAGGTGAGAAGAAGACCGAAAAAAGTGTGGAAACAACCGTTCAGCAAATATTCAATGCCACATCTGGTCATGAACTGAAGCCGGGAGATCCTACTCTCAATTATCTCTCCCTGGCAATGTCGGAGAAAACTGAAAGAGTGAAACTGGCAGCAGCAATGGTAGTTGCACAGTCGAAATTAGATGTAGCCGATCCTGTAAAACAAAAGGCCATCAAAGTTCTTGCTGATATGGCAGTGAGCGGATCGAGAGAAGGATACAGAAAGGACGCGATTGAACTTCTCAAGCCATTCAAGGCCGGCGAAGGCAAAAATGCAATCCTGGGACCGCTCGGGCAGTCCCTCTTGGACAATCCGAAAGCGCCGCCGGAAGTCAGAGCGGAGCTTGCCTCAATGGTTGGAAAAGAAACGCATACAGTGAACGCCGGAGAAGGCAAGCAGGTCAGACTGCGTAACTTCAATGGTGATCTCGTTGTTGAAGAACTTCAAAACGGACAGGTGACGCGCACCTCCATGAAAGAGGGCGCATCATACGCTGGTGTTCTGCTTAAGGATGCTGAAGATTCCACACTTTCGGCGGCGGACCGCTTTGCCAAGGCTCGCGAGGTGATCGCCAATCCAACATTTGCAAGAGGCAGTGAGGCTGAACTTGCAAAAGCAAGACGCATTCTCACCAGCATGGTTGACAGCGCCCATCTGGAAGAAAAAACCAGACTGGAGGCAGCTAAATTCGTGGCTACGGAAAAAAGCTATGCCGGTGATGAAGGCAAATATGCCCGCGAAAAGGTGTTTAACGCATTCGTCGATCTGGCCGCCCATGGAAAAACAACTGCAGAAGAAGCAAGACGAATTGTCTCGGCTGATCCGATCGCAAAAAAACGCGCTATGGAATATCTTTCCAGCGGTTTGGAAACGATAGCGAATTCGAATGCAAGAGTGAATCCTGATGTAGTCGCGCAAAAGCTGGACTTATTGGGACGTCTGCACAATAGCGATGATCCTTCCAATGAGTCAATGCTCTATAAAGCCTGCAGAACTTCTGAACGCCTGGTCGGAGCCGGCAACGCTTCTCTAAACTCTGTTGTTGCACTCCTCAACCGCAGCGGCACTTCTCAATTGCCTCCACTTAGCGGCAAAGACGATCCGCGCATAAAGCACATGACTGCGGTTCTATCCAGTGAAAACGACATGCTGCGAACAAGCGCGGCACTGGCGCTTACGGACAAATCCTTGCCCACGGATATCGCCGGTTCCAAAGAAATGGAAGCCGCACGAGCTGTAGTTTCGCGACATATTGAGCAATTGACGAGCAATGCAAGGGCTATAGAAGACGGCAAGTCTGCTGATTCCAAGCAAATCGCCGCGGCCTGGGCTGCAGTGGAAGCAGCCTACAAGCACATCGGAGGTGATCCCAACTCATACGCTTATTCATATGCAACCATGAAGCGCATGGCCCAGGAATTGGGACCGAAACACAAGGATGTAGCGCCTCTCTATGACAGGCTTGCTCAGCTTAACGCGGCCCATAATGCACCGGATCAAGCCGAATTTTTTAAAGCAAGAGCCCGTGAAGCGCGAGGAGAATCTGCTGTCGATCCTGCAAAAACAGCAGCTTTAGCAGAATTGTCGAAGCGCGAGGTGGCTGCAGAAGAGATTGCCGCCCAGGCCCTCAAATCCGGCGACACCAAACAATTCGCAGCCGCGGTTGCCGAAATGGAAAAAGTCGTAGCCGATACTCGCACCGCACACGGTGGCAAAGGCGTAGTGCTGGCAGGCGCACTGACAAAGCTGGCGGCAATGAAAACCGCTGGTGGCGATTCGGCAGGAGCGGAAATTGCATTTAAAGACGCAGTGCGACTGTACGATCAAGCAGGAAAGAGTGCTGATGCGCTGCAAGCTAATATCGGGCTGACCCGGCACTATGCTTCGATCAATGACACCGAAGGGTTCGATCTGCACAAGAATAAAGTGTTGGATGCCACTCGTTATGCCGGCACTACTGAGGTAAAACTGTCTTCCAGCGAAGCTCTCATGGATCTGGCTGACTATATCGCTGCGCGCGATACGTCGAAGGAGATGATGAACGATGCACAAAAATTGCTCGAAGCCGGAGTAAAAATGAAAGTGGAAAGCTCAGGAGAAGGAACGGTTGATGCGGCCATGGCAAAACAAACCCTGGCTGACTTCTACATGAGGCCGAACAATCCGAATGCTAACTTCGGCAAAGCTGAGGAAATACTCAAAGAAAATATCGGAGTGTTAGAAGTTTCCGGTGGTCGGCTTACTGAAAATTGGGCCGTAACCCGAGCGAAAATGGCTCATTGCCAGCGCATGCGCGGCGACTACCAGGGTGCCATGGCCGGCTATGGGGACGCCCTGCACACGATGATTCAAACGCCGCTCAGCGATCCTGGCAGGATGGTGGCTGTGCAAAGAGCATATGCACAGATTCTTCAAGATCATGGTCGACACGCTGATGCCACAACTCTCTTGACTGACCCGGCTCGATTCATTCGCGAACAGAGAGGCAATATCACGGTTGCAGGCACGATGGGCGGACCTCCTTAATTTCGCAATCTCATCAAAATTCGCCTGTGAAAGACGATTGGCGATTGCGCCGCCTATT
>JADYYD010000047.1 GCA_020853845.1 Candidatus Melainabacteria bacterium | reverse complement strand
TCAACTTGAATTGACACATACCATTTGCCGGCGGTTCTCGAAACGGTCACGTTCTTGATGGTGCCTTCAATTTCGCGACTCTTGCGAAACTTTACCCAGCCAATTTTTGGCAGATAGATTTTTTTCTGTTCGACTTTCACACCTTGTGGAAATCTGAAACTGTCATGACGTCCTTTTTTCTTAAAACGAGGCATGCCTTTCGACACGTCAAGAAAATCCCTCATCGCCAGATCTTGATCTTTCAAAACTTGCTGAAGTGGCTGCGAATGAACATCTTTGAGAAAAGAAACTTCTCTCTTAAGTTGAGTCAAAGCCTTGCACGATTCTGCATAGCTGAATACTTTTTTTCGTTGGTCTAATTGCCCTTTTTGCAGTTCAAGGTTTTTATTCCAGACCAAACGAGCGCAGCCAGCAAACTGACTCAAACGGTCACTTTGTTGACTATTTGGCTCGAGTCTAAATCGGTAGGCGGAAAGTACAATCATATGTATAGTATATGATTGGTCGATGCGAGATACAAATGAAATTAGACCCGGACGGCATTGCGTTTCAACAAGCTTGTGCATTTGCTCGCTTTCTATCCGCCGAAAGTTTCAATCTCAAAGTTGGTCAATAGTTTAATTTCTGCGCCTTTCATCTCCGCCCTATAGGGCAAAGCTTTTCGGCGCTTTTCGGTAAATGGTATTTATACGGCTATGGCGTCTAATTTCTTCCATCGACAGTTCTATCCTGTAACCCTGGCAGCGCTTGCACTTCCAGCCTTTAGCGCGTTTGCCCCTCAGCCCCTCAACGCATCCGGCGCTCGCGCCGCCGAGCCGAACAATGAGCCCATGACCGCTTTCAAAACATGGCGAGATTTGAAAGTCACCGAGAGTCTTAGCGACGACGGATCGGTGAATTACTACTCGTTTCCCATGGGCAACGGAAGCAAAGCGTACTTGTGTGTTTTGAATTTGAGCAGCAAAAAATACTGCTTGCGCCCCCTGGTCAACACGCCCACCAGCCCGACCTCCGGCGCCGGCACCCGGGCAAAAGCACTCGCCGCGGTGAATGGCGGATTTTTCAATCTTTCCAACGGCGAGAGCACGAGCTTTGTCACCCTTGACGGCAAGGTCGTTTGCGATCCGACCGTCAATAAAGATCTCATCACGAATCCGAAGCTGATGCCGTTTCTCGACACGATATTCAATCGCAGCGAATTGCGCATCAGCAGCGGAGGCAAAACAACCAATCTGACAATCGCGGCGCATAAAGATCTCGTTGCCAAAGACCAGAAACTGCAATTCGTGCTGGGCGGCGGACCTCAGCTCCTGCCCAAACTGACGGCGAAGGAAGAAGCCTTCATTCGCACGGGACCTGATGGCAAGTCGGTTGATTCCATCGGTTGCAACAAGACGGCGGCTCGCACTGCTATCGGTATCACGAACGATGGATACGCGCTTATCTTGTGCGTTGCCGGCAAAGGGCAGGACGAATTTTCCTCCGGCGTCACTCTCGAGCAGTTGGCTCAATTGTTGAAAAACCTCGGCTGCGCACGAGCGCTCAATTTCGACGGCGGCACATCGACGACGATGGCGATCGCAGACAAGGCGTCCGGCGGCAGTTTGAAAATGGTTTGCGGCAAGGCGCCGGAAACCCGCGTCAAATCAGTCCTTATGATTGTTCCGCGCCAATAAAAACCTGCACCTGTTCAATTCCACATTACGCCTGCCTGGACGACGCGCCATACTGCCCTGACGATCGGTCCATTGAGGTTGCCAGCCAGGATGGGTACAAATATTGGGGGACGGGAGTTCACAGATTATCGCCAGGAAAACCCAAGCCACAGCATCGATGGCGGGATTTTACGGGAACTGTACTTGCAAATGACCAGCCCGGAAGAAGAACAACGCAAGAAAGCCGAGACAGCGGCAAAGCCGCCTGAGACGCCTGCGCCTGATGCTATCGGATTTCTCGGACAGCTTGTCGGCGACGCTCGCAATCTGGCGATGGACGCCGTTACCGGCGAACATTCAGGCGACAGGGTATTGTCCAGCATCACACCGCAACTGGCGGCCGAATATCAGCGCGGCAAGGAGTTGCAGGAGCGCATAGACAGCGGCGCTGTAAATAGAACGCAGTTGAAGCCTGACGAACAAAAAAGCCTGGATGCCTATGACAAAGTGAAAAAGACGATTGCGCAATTGCCGATGTACGACCGCGATTCCATCACGCGCTATGTGGAAAAAGGCATAGAACAGAAGGCGAGAGCCACTCCCCATGAGCAACCTAAGCCTGTCGCTCCGCGCGAAAGTTCAAAGCCGCAAGAACGAACTGCCGTTCCTCATGTCGCTAAAGAAAGCAGTGAGCCAAAGAAAGTCGGCGGCGCAAAGCCACCGCGCCAAGATGCTCCTTCTCCGGCAACCCCGGAGAAAGCTGCTGTGCCGAAAGCCGCACAACCGGCGCCACCCTCGCGCCCGACGGATGTTAACACACCGTCAGCCCGGCAGGCTTCAGGAAAACCTGAGCCAGCCATTACGGCAAACATCGGCAACAAAGATACACGGACGGTTGCGGGTGCACAGAATGTGGAACAGAAGCGAGTCGTGGAACGGCAAGAGTCGAGTTCCGGCATGACCGCTGCCAATGCTTTCGAGCGGCGCACCGCATATGATGCCCGCGTGCAAAGCGAATCGAAAAATAACGCAGCGCAAAGCTCTGAATCGAAGCTGCAAGCTCGCCAGAACACTCCGAGTGAAACACAAGAGTCGAGAATAAAGAACACTTTTGAAGCGCGCATACAAGAATTATCTGCTGAGAAATACGCAGACAAAGTTCATGCCACCGGCTCATTCGAAAACATGCGCAAACTGCTGGAAGAACGCACAGCGACTGCCGGCAACGCCGCTCAGAAGAAAGTTTTCGAGGAAAAAAATTCGATTAAATCAACCGGTGCTTTTAGTGACCAACCACAACCGAAAAGTGTTCCTCCTGATTCAGCAAAAAATTCACCTGAGACTGTAAGAGTTTCCTCAGAGGAAAACCGCCGCCCAAGGCTGTCCGAAGTCAAAGTCGCTTTGGCGCCTGCTCGCTTGCAGGAAATTGCGCAGATGGCGGAAACCAAATTTCCATCAGGTTTGCGCTGGGAAAATTCTTTGCGTCATGTCGATTCGAATGTCGTTGTAAATGCGCAAAAACACGCTGATGTTGTTTTGCCTCCCACACATCCCTCTGCGAGATCCGAAGGCGGTGTCGGGCGCATTGTCACGACAGCGAATGTACCAGATGGCGCAGTTTTGAAATCCGAATATGGCAATGTGGTGAAAACGCCAGATGGAATCGTTGCGAAGTCACCCGAATCAAATGTTCCGAAACAACCAGATGGCAGCGTCCCGAAAATGCCAGACTCCAGTGTTCCGAAATCGCCTGAAGCAGGTGTTCCGAAACTGCCAGACTCCGGTGTTCCGAAATCACCTGATGGCAACACAGTGCGAATAGCTGACGGCATTGGAAAACCTCAAGGAAAGCCAATTACAAAAAGCGAAGTTTCAAGCCCGTCGGCTAAGGATCAAACTTCAGCAGGAAGAGGCAATGCTTTGGGGGCAGGTCTGCCGAACCAAGCAAGCAGAATGCCTGAAGGACAAGTCATTGGCGGCGATAAGGGTGCAGCCTCTGTCCCGTTGCAAACTCTGACTTTGAGGGGGCGTGTTGAAGACAGGTACATTACCGGCGTTGAGATTGCGCTTGCTGCTATTATCGCGGCCGCAGGTGCAAAGCGCGTACGATTGGATGAGATGGTGGCGCAAGGTCAGGACGGCAAATCGGTAATGCCGCGTGTTCAGAAAATCGATGCGTTTTTGCCGAGTTCTCAAAATTTCAAGCCGGATTTATTTGTCGATAGAAAGGGTTTGAAATCTTCCGATGCAAGCTCGAAAGAGGAAGAGAAGAAAGCGTCTGTTCGCGATGAACAGTCAGGTGCGAGCCGGCAATTGCCGACGCATAAATTCGCTCGCCGGACTCGCTTGATAGGATCTGGCGACACGCTCGTCAGCATCGCCGAGAGTCTTGGATGGGCGGGGGATGTGGCATGGCTAATCGCGGACATAAACACGCCGCGAATCAAAGAGTCATTTGTGGACGGCAAGCGCATCATTGAGATACGCAGTCGAGAGTTGATTGAAATTCCAACCGAAGAAGAAGCAAATGAGTTTCGAAACACTCGAAGCAAAGATTTGAAAGGGGAAGATCTTGTCACCGTTGTAATTGAAACGCAGGTCGACCGCGAGCTTTTGGACGAACAGTTTGGAGTTTTCGTAGACGGCGAGTCCAGGCAGGGCACCGCATCTGGTAGCAGGGATGGAGGCTATCCGTCTCCCGTTGTCCCGCGCACTGAGGCGCCAATTTTGAGCAGAGCTTCAATGAGCGCAGAAGGCGCTCTTATGTTTCCATCGCTATCGCTGAGTTCTTCGAATGTTTTCACGGTCGCAAAAGAAAAATTGCGGAAACTGACCCGCGCCCTCAAACGAAACAACATCAAGCGGCGCTTTTGAAGTTTTTTCTCGACTAACCGTCAACATGCCCGCAATACAAGCAGAAATTGAAACTCGGGTCGCGCGACTGGCTGCATTTGATGCATTTGGCTTGCTCCGTATTCATGCCGGAGCCAACGAATTGCGGATTGGGCGGTAAGAAATTCAAAGTGTTTGCTTGAAGAATCGGATCCTCTTCTTTCTGAATCACTTCCTCT
>JADYYD010000046.1 GCA_020853845.1 Candidatus Melainabacteria bacterium | reverse complement strand
CGATCTTTCACTGGAAAGTGCTGACAATCATTGCTCTCGTCACATTGCCTCTGATCGTTCTATCTGTCGACAAGGATGTTCTTCGGCCCATCCTCGAAGTGTTCGCTCGGATATTCTGGGCTGTCGTAATCTACGTGTTGTTGGTCAAGTGCATCTACTTCGTCTTCGACTCGCTCACTGGATACAAAGACAAGTCGGAAAAATAAGAGCGATGCGCGCAGGCACCATACGGCAAAAGTCCTAAAGAGTTACTTCTTGCTGCCCGGCTCAGCGAACAGCAGATCTTCAAAATCTCTGGTCGCTGACGCCATGCCCATTATGGCTTCTTGCGAAGCGGCTTTTTTGTAGTCTTTCGGGACTTCGAAAAAGTCGCCCGCCACCATAATTTTTTCCAGCTTTGACGTGCGTAAACGCGCCTGATTGGATGTGTTATTCACCTGCGGCAAATCTTTGGTGCTGGTTTTGAACCACAAACTTCCGTCTTCCGCGTAAAAACGCGTTTTCAGCTCGAGCATGACGGAATCAATTTTCTTGAGCCCGTAGGAAGTCGTGATGAATTCAGCCATCTCAGGAGTCTTCGTAGGCTCCGCCAGAGCCGTGATTGAGCCGATATCTACAAGCCGCAGCTCCCCTCCTCCGGCACGCGCTTCGGCAAGCATAGTGTAGATTTTCACGGGAAAGCCTTGAAGCACGAATGTTTTCAGCGGCTTGATTCGGATGGGATTAAACGCGTCCTGCCCGCCCTGCGTAAAATGAATTCCTTTGCGCTTGAATTGAGCGAATGGCTGCTCGAAAACAGACTTCTTCGACGTGCAAGCGAGATAGACTTTGCGCTCTTTTCCCTTGTACATGAAGTAAACATCACCGTCATTGAAGATCCATTTGACGTCCAGTCCTGCAACGTACAAGTCGCCGCGACCCAGCTTATTATGCTGCTGAACCGCATGAATAGCCTGGATTGCTTTCGGTTTGGCAGGAGCAGCCGCGCAGACAATCGCCTGCGAACCGGCCGCAACAGCAAGCAGCAGAGAGAAAATTGTCTTGTTTCGAACGCGCCGAATCTGGGGCATGAGCTGAGGCATTGAGGATTCAGATCGCGAGGTCACTAACATGCAGTATACATACTAAGCAGATTGCAATTGATTTCGCCGCCATCTCTTTTTTCAAAGCGCTACTGCTACATGGAGTAATAGAAGCTGTCCTTAGAGCAAAAGCGCTGGCGCGCTCTTGCCGCCGAAGGGGCAGAGAGGGTTTCCCCTCCCTGCCTGTTTCGACTACTGCAAAAGAAACGCACACTGTCAGCCTTACGACCGACAATTACGTTTCACCTTACGCAGTTACTTCTTCTCGGGCGTGATGGCCGGCTGGTCCACACCAGTGTCGAAGATCTGCCCGGTATCCGAGCCGATGATCGGGCGCGACATGCGATCGAGCGCTTCTTTGCCGCGATACACGTTGCCGTTGGCCTGCATCTCCAGCGCATCGCTGGGGAAGCCCGCCCAACCGACAAGCGTCGGGTGCAGGAAGCTGCCCGTCTGGCGCCAGGTGTTGTAGTCGCGGATCATCTCCGAGATTTGAGCCTGGTCCTGCGCAAAGTCGCTGCGCATCTTGGTGACGAAATCGGCGATCTTGTCGTAGATGTTCAGACCGGCGAGGTCCGGATAAGCTTCCACGACGGCCGAGATGAGCTTGCCCTGGTCAACCACGGGCGAACCCGGCTGGTTGTAGCGACCGCTGACGGCATCCGTCAGGATCTTGTCCATGGCGTCGCGCTTCTCGCGAGCGATGCCGAGCTGGTCGGTGAAGGCAAGGCGGTCCTGACCGTAGCTGGCCTGCATTGCCTTGTACTTCGCGGTGATGGCCAGCTCGGTGCGAGTGCCCTCGTTGCGAATGTTGGTGTAAGTGCCGATGCCCCAACTGAAGAGGCCGATCACGAGCGCGGCGACGATGCCGATGATGACGAATTTCTTCACGATAATTCTCCTTTGGATTCCAAAGCGCGTTCTGAAATAGAACTGCGCTTACTTCACGACTGGCTGGTCGGTGCCGGTGTCGAAAATAACGCCCGTATCCTGACCGACGATGACTGTGGACATCTTGTCGAGCGCGGCCTGACCTTTGTAGACGTTGCCGCCCACATTGGCTTCGAGCACGTCCGACGGAAAGCCTGCCCAATCGACGAAAGTCGGGTGCAGGAAACTGCCGGTGGTGCGCCAAGAATTGTACGAACGCACCATGTCCGCCATTTGCTCTTGATCCTTGGCGAAAGCCTCACGGCCGGCCTGGATGTCGTTGAGCAGTTGATCGAAAATATCCAGCCCTTTCAGGTCCGGATACTTCTCGACGATGGCCGAGAAAACAGCCTGCTGGTCGACCTTGCCGTCCTGCCCCGGTTTGTCGTAACGACCGGAGACGGCGTCGACCAGGATTTTGTTGATGGCATCACGCTTTTCGCGCGCGATGGAAAGCTTGTCCGCCATGGTCATGCGGAACTGCCCGTAGCGCGACTGGGTGTTCTTCCAGTGCGCGGTCATGGCCAGCTCTTGCGTGCGCCCTTCGTTGCGGATGTTCGTGTAGGTTCCGATTACCGAAACGGTGCCGAACAGAAGAACGGCCGCGACAATCGCGCTGATGATGCCTTTGGGAGTTTTCAAAAACCCCAAAATCTTTTCGAAGTTCATTTGAGTCCTCACTGTGAGCGCTCAGCGCCCCTTGAAACGGCGGTAGGTGCGCGGTCCGTAGGCAATGCAAATGCCCCACGCCACACAACCTCCCAGCGCGATGAAGAAGATGATCCACGCCTTCTGCCCGCTTGTAGGCTCGATTTCATGAATCAGATAGCTGTAGTCTTTCATGCGCACGCGCTCGAACTTGTTCTGCCCCCAGATGAGCTGGTCGAGCTTTCCGGTCGAGTGAATGATGCGCACGACGGTCTTGCCGGTGCTGTCGCGAACCAGCTCGCCGCGCGGCGGACCGAGCACTGAAGCAGGGTCCAGCGCCGTGCCGGGCATCTGGTCGCGGATTTCAATGAGAAGACGCTCGTTGCCCCTGGGCATGCCGGTCGCCGCTCGCGCCCACTTGACGGTTTTGCCACCATCCTCGGTTGCAAGTACGACCATGATGCTGTTCTTGGAGATGGCGTCTTTGCCGAATTCCTGCGATTGCCAGTACGCGAAAAGCGCGCCCGAATAATTTTCCGGATCGCTGATTTTATTGGCGTCAACAATGATGAGATGCAGGTCTCCCTGCAACTCCATGCCGAGCGCCGCATCGAATGCGTTGGCGTATGCCTGCCAGTCGCCTGGAGGCTGAACGCCGATGAAGTAGACACGGTCGGCGTAATAGACGTCGTGAACCGTGGCATTGGGCTTGGGAAACAAGCCTGATTGCTTGTAGCGGTCGATGTCGGCACTGTACTTCTTCAGGATGGTGCGATCGGACGCCAGAATGTAGTTGTCGTACGTTCTTCTGGCAGTGACCGGACCAGGCTGATTGGTATCGATGCGGTCTTTGACGCGCAGCCAGAACTGCGGCACGCCGCGGTCCAGATGCGAGGGAGCCCGTCTGGAATTGCCTTCCGGGCTGCGATAACGATACTGCTCCGGTTCGGTGGGCAGCCAATTTTCCGCGATGTAGTAGTCACCCAGCGTCGTTTTGACGACGAAGGTCCACTCCTCAGTGGTATACGGGCAGCGGTGATACCGCGTCTCGTAGTGACCCTGTTCGGCGTGATAATTACCTTCATCGTCGGTGTACGCCGCGCGGTCGACAACCCATTCTTGATACGGGTCGCAGTCCCACTTGTGTCGTCCTGCGCCGTCTCGAGAAGTTTTGATTTTCAACCACTGTGCTTCCACCTCATAGCCGCTCCAGAACTCGTTGTAGGTCACCGAGTTGTTGAAGGCGACTTTGAGTCCTATCCAGGCAGTCAGCGGAATCACGATAAGCATGAGAACCGCGGCCGCGATTCCGAACTCGGGCCAGGTGATTCTCAGTTCATGCTCCTTCTTGTCCAGCACGAATTTGGCTATCAGGCCAATGCCGAACACCACGAAGGCGCCGATCAGAATGAGACTGATCATGAGTCTGCCTCCTTAAGTCAGATTTAGACAGAGAGATGCATATTTCCTGCGGACACGGGAGTCGCCAAAGCGGCAGCCGGCTCAAATTCCACACCTGATCGGTGAGACGTTCGTGGTTGAAACGTGCGTGGAGAGCTGGGACTGGGCTTTAAAAACTCAAGAGTGCGAAAGGAAATAGGTTTCTTGTTTTAACAATCATGACGAGAGCTATACAAGATTCGCGTGAGGTTTTCTGACTCATGAGAGTAAATACTGCTCGCACAACGGCGCCATCATGACAACCGACTTCTTCGAGTTATCACAAACGTAGATCTGTCTAAGCTTTGCGTTCTTGGCGTTCAAATGGACGAACTGACATGCTTTTGAGCTTTTCTCTGCGCCCTTACACACTCCTTGACAATCCTTGGAGATTCGGGCGGTTCCCACTTAGTTTGAACACGTAATTCTCTTTCTTCTGCGCGCTGAAGGTTCCGTCAAAACTCATCCCGTCTTGAACTCTTTCGACAAAGACGCACCGGATTCGTTCGGTGGATGAGACCGCCTTCGGCTTGGAAGAAATCGTCTAATCGTCTCAAAAGTCGGATGTCCGCTGCTGGCGGATATTCGCATTCCGATTTTGATTGCACGAATGAAACAGCGCTCACCATCACGGTCTGCGCCGAATTTGCTCGTGCTCGAGGAGAAAATCAGATGTTCACAGCAAGCAGTCTCTTCGCACTCGCTGCCGTGCTCGCTATCGCCTCCGCTCTGACCCTGCTCGCCAAAAACGAAGGAATTCGTGGCGCTGGTCGCGTCATCGGCGGTTTCGCATGGCTGTTCTTCGGTGCTTTCCTGCTCATCAATCCGGTGGGCGGTGACAGCATCGTGCTCTATACGCCCCTGAGCTGGCTCGTAGTGCTCACCGGCGTAATCACTCTTGGCTCCGGCGTGCGCAAGTACTTGCGCCGCAACGCCGTCCAGTAACAAGTAGCGATCTCTTCAAGCTCTGTCGGCGCTTCTCAAAAAAGCAGCGCCTTTCAACCAGAAGGAGATTAGGATGACTCGAAAAGCTCAAGACACCTGCGCAAACGCAGAAGGCTACGCTCAGCACTTCGAATGCCGGCCCGAGAACGACTTGTTCGGCGGCATTATCCCTGAGGTCATCGACGCCACCACAATCCGCGAGCATGCGGTCGCCGACCTGAAGGTCTTCAAGATCAGCGATGTTTTCGCGGGCAAGGACGAAATCTTCATCGGCTTCGGACGCCCCAACGCGTATCTCGTCTGCCCCGACGGCAAGGGCGGCTATCAGAAGTTCGCCGGCAAGTCGCTGAAACGCGCCCCTTCGGTCATCGAGGCGACGCGCGATTTCGCGCAGTCGGGTCTGCTCATTCGGCTCAAGGGACTTCCACCTGAGGCGGCTGACCGGCTCCGAGTGTCGATGCGGAAATTCCACGGCATCAAGTACTGGACCTGCGTCAACGCCTGCATGACGGTCATGCAGGACGCCGGCTTCACGTCCGGAAAGCGTCCGCTCACCGACCGCTACTGGCCGTATCACCTCTTCACGTCGCTGGTCAACGATGGGCTCTCCTACGAAGGCAAGCCGGTCGCATACGAGGTGATTCGCACCACTTCCGATCGCGTCGAGCGGTACGCCCTGCGCATCATCGGCGCCGAAGTGACCACGCTGTGCCGCCACACGCAGCGCAACATGGAAGCAAAGGCGAAGTCCGGCTCGAGACTCTCGAAGATCGGCCTGGGCGTCTTCGGTCTTCCGGCGCGCCTGGTCGGCGGCGGCGGAAAGAAGAAGGGCAGCCGCAAGTCGGCGCCTCCTGTCGCACCCGCCCTGCCGGAAAACGTCGAATACACGCGCAACATCCTCATGAGCGTGTCATCGGCCAGCCATGTCGGCGCCGTGATGCGGCTTTTCTGGGGGGCTCACAACCTCTTCGAAGGCACGCAGAATCGCGTCAACATCGCGGATTATCTGAAAACTCCGCTCAAGGAGTTCCCTCAGCCCAATCCCAACCTCGCCACCCGGCTGAAGAAGGCTCTGCTCTTCTCTCGTCCGGTCATCTGGGGCATGCGCAAGATTCTCGTGCCGCGCTATGTGATGTTGCCTGGCTTGCGCAGCGAGAACGACGTCTACAAGGCGTTGCGCACGCACTCGCAAGCGGAGCCCAACAAGTACAACCTGGTCATCGTTTCGCAAGATCCTGCCACCGGACTGGACACCTCCACGTTCATCCTGTCGCGCATCTCCGGCGGTGCCAAGCTGATGGACTGGATCCTCAGCAAGCACGTGCTGATGTCGGGCTACGCGAAGTGGGTCGTCTTCGCCGGAGAAATCTGGAAGGACGAAAACGGCGTCATCCACGTCAACCGCAACTCCGGCACCTACCAGCCGAGCGCGGAACAACTGGATGCCGTGGTCGAGTTCTTCAGGGCGCTTTTCCCGCACCTCACTGTCGTCAAGGACGACGTGCTCTAAATCACCGGCACCGGCAGCCGTTTCGTGCCCATCCGGTGATTTAAGAACGAACGAGAAGGAGTCGCGAATGCGACGATTGGACGACAACGACGAAGCCGCCATGAAGGTCTGGTTCTGGCTTCGCTCTCAGGTCAAAGACGGAATGCTGCTGAGCATCTGTCTTGCCGTGCTCGAAGAGGACCTCGACACGCTCGAGGCAATCTCCGGCATTCACTTCGCGCGCCCTTACGGTGTCGCCGAAGTCTCGGCGGTCGCGTGCAACAAGACGCTTCTGGCGCTTGAGTTAGTACGCGCCATGCGCCTCGGCTATCGCGCAGTAGGCTCAGGCAGCGACGAACCGTCCGCCATGTCCCTCATGTGCGAAGAGCAGGGCAGCCGCCTGCAGTTGCTCGGCAAGGGCAAAACCTACGCCGTCATGCAGCGCTCGCAGATGATGCCGGACGCCGTTCTGGCAGGCATCAGGCTGGCGCTCATCGGAGCCGTCGAGGCCAAGTTCAGCACCTGCTGAACCGCCTCACGGCTCTATAACCGGCGAACGGCAAATCGCTGTTCGCTAAACCGAGCGGCAATTCGCTGCTCGAGAAAACCGACCGTGCAACGGTCAAATCCCAAAAGGAGAACGTCATGAAAACGACACAGAAAAACCGCATCCTGTCGGGCGTCCGTCCGACCGGCAACGTTCACCTCGGGAACTATCTTTGGCGCCGTTAAAAGCGCCATAGAGTTGCAAGACGCGCATGAAGTCTTTCTCTTCATCGCCGACTTGCACGCAGTTACCGAGGACTACGACCCCAAGGTCTTAGGGCAGCACGTGCTGTCCACCGCCGCACTGTATCTGGCTTGCGGGTTGGACCCTCAGAAGTCCACCCTCTTTGTCCAGTCGCACGTCGCGGCGCACTCGCAACTGGCTCGGCTGCTGGGCTCCATCACTTCGGTGGGGCAGCTCCGTCGCATGATTCAGTTTCGCGAGAAGGCCCATCGAGCAGGTGAAGACGCCTGTCTGAGCCTGCTCGACTACCCGGTCCTCATGGCTGCCGACATTCTCTTGTACGACGCCGACCAAGTCCCTGTCGGTCTAGACCAGAAACAGCATCTGGAGCTGACGCGCGATATCGCTGAGCGATTCAACCGTCGCTTCGGAAACGGCAAAGACGTCCTCGTCCTGCCCGCACCGTATCTGGTGACAGAAACCGCCAAGGTGATGAGCCTCACCGACGCAAGCAAGAAGATGTCCAAATCCGACGCCAACGACGCCAGTCGCATCAACCTGATGGACCCGCCGGAGTTGATTCGCAAGAAGATAAAGAGCGCCAAGACCGACAGTTTGCGCGGTCTCGAGTTCGACAACCCGGCTCGCCCGGAAGTGCACAACCTGCTCACCATCTACAGCGTGCTGTCCGGAAAGAAGCGCGACGAGGTGGCTGCGGAGTGCAAAGACATGGGCTACGGCACGTTCAAGCCTCTGCTGGCAGAGACTATCGTCAATTACCTGGCACCGATTCAAGCGCGCTATAACGAGCTCATGAACGAGCCCGAGCGCATTCTGGCGGCGATCAGGGACGGGCGAGAACGAGCCAAGGTCGTGGCTGAAGAAACACTTTCCAGAGCCGCAACGGCAATGGGATTTGTCACAGGTTAGAACAACCTGGGGGAAACGCCTGGATGGTCGACTTCGGTCGGCTGTTCATCGGCGTTTCCTTTAAGCCGCCTTTCTATTACTCTATATCGTATAAGCAAAAATAAAAAAATGCTCAGACGGGCGTAGTCAAGCGCTGTTTACCACTGTGGCCCGTATAAATTCGAATTTTTACGGGCCACAGTGGTAAACAGCGAATTACCATCAATCGTTCGATCTTGTTGTACTGTGCGATGTAACATTAGCGTGGTCGAAAAAGCGGGAGAGCGAAACAGCCGTCCATGGCTGATCCGCTTCCCGCCCACAGTCCGCGCCAGGTTACGCGTCGGCTATGACTGCGCTTCCAGTCCCACCGGAGTCCGTGTTTGCGCGGCCATTCGAGCGGTGCCTGCCGGCTCCTTCGCCTTCTCGAATGCGGCGCTCCCAGCGGTCAGGACTTCATCGTAATTCGGATTCACGGCCCCGCTGTCGAGCGTGCAGCGCCGACCGATAGCTCCGCCCGGCCGATGTTGCGAGCGAATCACGAACACGTAACCTCCTTGAATGCGCTCGATCTCGAAACGCAGTTGATGGTCGCTGCCACCATCTGCAGTATCGATGAGTCCAACGACAGGATTGACGCTTGGCAGTGTCATAGTGAGTCTTTCTACGCTTTTCGGTGTTTCAAAACACCTGGTGATGGAAGGAACACACAAACGTGACGGACCGGCTTGGTTCTACTTGCGAATCAAGTTGCGGATGTCCTGCAATTCGCGTTCGAGGTCTTGCTGCCCGCGTTCCAGACGACCCTGTTCGAGGTTGAGCTGTTGCTGCCCGCGCTCGAGTTGTCGCTGTCCGGCGTCGGTACGCCGCTGCTGATCGCCGAGTTGCCGCAGTGCATCTCGCGTTTCTTGCTGGAACCGGAGAAACTCATAGCGGTCAACGCCGTTGCCGACCGTCGGCGGAATATAAGGCGCAACAGGCGAATACGGCGCGTTCGGAGACACATTTCGCTGGTAGAGATACGGATCGCTCGGGTCGAGGTAGAACTGGCGAATGGCGCCGTTGTTGTAACGGGGGGTCACATAGGTCGGCACCCGATAGTTCGGAACTCGATAACTCGGAGCGCAGTTCGGTCCGTAGTAATTGGGCGCGTAAAGGAAGCGATTGCCGCCGTAGGCGTAACCGCTCCCGAACGTGATGCCCACGCCGCCCCGTCCGATGGTCACACCGCCAGCGCCGAGGTGGACGGATGCACCTGGGGCACGGTAATGGACGTGTCCGTTATGGTGCACGTGATTGCCGTGATGCACGTGATTGCCGTGATGCACGTGATTGCCGTGGTGCACGTGATTGCCGTGGTGAACGTGATTGCCGTGGTGAACGTGTCCGCGATTGAGATAATCGGCGAACGCCGTGCTGGTGTTGAGGCAGAACAGAGACGCAACGGCAACGCAGGCCAAAACGAGGCTGTACACTTTCGATTTCATAGTTTTCTTCTTGTTTTTGGGACGATGAAGCGGAAAGACCGCGGCACGACGAGTGCTTATGCGGTCACAAACGACGGTAGGCACTTGTTGAAACGCAAGAGCGCCATACCAAACTTCAAGAGACGTAGTTCGAGTTTGTGCGAATAGCCGTCTAGGCTTTAGTCCTTTCTTGCAAGGGTGAAATGAAACAGATACCTATGGGTATCGAAAAGTAGAAAACGTAATCAACACAAAGAAGTGAGAGATCTCAGATAGTTTTGATTAAAGCGAAACTCACCCCGTATCGCAGGCGAGTTACCAGTGCATGCGCGAGGTGCGCGAACCTACCGACAAGCCGTTTAAGCCCGTTCTGCAAAATAGAGTTGGCCTAGCCTACCACCATGACCGAACCCGTCATCCAATCGAATAGTTGCTTTCGAGCTCAAAGTAATTTTCACGAATGAATGCGGAATCGCGAGCAAATATGTTCGCATCGGATTTGCAACAGCGTGAAACTCAAGGTTTGAAATTAGAACAAAGTCGCGCTAGCTGCTCTGCGAAATCTTCGTTACCGCATTGAGGTTCAGAACCTGACGAGGTCTGGGTGAGTGACATCACATACATCGATACGCCGCAAGGATGGCTGTATCTTTGCGTTTTCATTGATTTGTACAGTCGAAAGGTAGTTGGCTATTCGATGGCTGATCACATGAAGGCTCAGCTTGTGCTGGATGCGTTTGAAGATGCGCATGCAAAACAAGGGCGGCCGCCGATAGTTTTTCACTCTGACAGGGGTTCGCAATATGCGAGCGATCTTGTTAGAGGAGAGCTGGAGCGTCTTGGCTGCATCCAAAGTATGAGCCGAAAAGGCAATTGCTGGGACAACGCAGTAGCGGAGAGCTTCTTTGGAACACTGAAAACAGAACTTATTTACCGAAAAAAATTCAGCACTCAAATCGAAACCAGGGTGGCAATCTTCGACTACATCGAGATCTTCTACAACAAAAAACGCTTGCATTCGACGTTAGGTTTCGTTTCACCTGAGGAAAAAGTCCTTAAAGGTGAAAAAGCGGCCTAGAGCTGTTCGGCCCCAGACCGCTGTCTACCAAATGGGGGGAACCCCAGAAGCCACATGACGGCACTCGCATAAAAGTAGAAGCAAACCAGCCAAATTGAAAAAAACTTACAGCTCTCCCCAGTTAGCTACAAGGAGAGCCAGTTTTGCTGTTCAAAAACCTGAACACAACAAACAAAAATTACGAAAACACTCTCTACAACCGAAAGTTCTTCCCTACAAAAAGCAAAAGTCGACCAAATCACTTCTCAAAAT
>JADYYD010000045.1 GCA_020853845.1 Candidatus Melainabacteria bacterium | reverse complement strand
TGCGTGAGAGCGAGGCAGTAGAACTGGCGATGCAGATGTGTTCCATTCTCGAATACTTGCATGGGCATGCACCGCAGGTAGTGCACAGGGATTTCACGCCGGACAATTTGATTATCGACGGCAAAGGAAATTTGAAGCTGATTGATTTCAACCTGGCAAAAGTGCCCAATCTCTCCGATACTGCTATTTGCGCCGGTAAGCCGTCCTACATGGCGCCCGAGCAATTGCGTGGCTGCCCGGTGCCTGCCAGTGATTTTTATTCCATGGGCGCGCTGCTCCATTTCCTTCTGACGGGCGAAGATCCGGAGCCTCTATCCGTATGCTCCCCCAGGCAACGCAACCTCAGTGTTTCCCCATCGTTCAATCATTTGATCGAATGCCTCACCGATCAGGAAACCGAATTGCGCATGAACACGGCATCGCAAGTACGCAAACTGCTGACGCTGCAAACTTCCGCACACGCTGTTTGAAACGCGGCTTCACTTGAAAAGCAAGACAAAACATCCGGTTTGGTGTTTATGGCTGTGAATGGAAGTCTATGCCACAATAGACACGGTCAGTCTTAGTATCGCCTCGTCAGGAGTCTCAGCCAAATGCCCGCCGTGCGCCTGCACAGCCGTAAAAAGAGTTTCCGCTCGCCCTCGACAGGGCTGCCGGCAAGATCGGTCGCCCTGGCTTTGTCACTCATGTGCGGCTTCTTTGCTTCCGGGCTGGACATCGGACAGAAGGCACTTTCATATCCGGGCGAAGAGGGCGCAAGCGACGCCCGCGCTACACGCCTGCAAGCCCAATCAGTTCTCACCTGGTGGTCGCACGATGCTACCGGTTACCACCCGGCGCTCGGTTTGCTCATTGAAAATTCCAGCTCTCGCGATTTGACCGGCACGCTTATACGCTTTCAGGGTCGCTTTCTCGACCTGCGCAACGGCTACACTCAAGTGGCGCGCGAAGAGTTCGAGGGCGAGTTTCGCCGCAATCAACAGCGCTTTATCAAACTGCGCGGACCCACCCCTTACGAGCTGCCCATCGACAAAGACCAATGGCCGCGCATTGAATGCAAAGTCATGTGCCGCGTCGGTTCGGTCGGTGACGAGTCCACCCAAGATCTGGTGGTGTCGCGAATAGACAAAATCACCATGACCGATGAAGAGGCCATGGAAAAACTCAGACAGGATCAAGGGCGGCGAATCATCAGAGCCGGCTCGCAAAACGACTCGGGCAGGAAGGCGAAAGAGCCCCGGGAAACCCGGCGCGAACCGGTGAAGCCGCTCGTTGCAACAGCAGGCTCGCTCAATCACGATCGCCCCGGCAATGGCTCAAGACCTTCTCAGGCTCCATCCCCGCCGCGCGGCGGATTGAATAAATTGCTCTTGCAAGGAAGTTTTGCCGGATTGGGCGATGACTTCTTCGCTTTCGAACAAGCCTTCAAGCGTCCGAAAGAAACGGACGCCCGCGACCCGAGCTGGACATGGGCGCGTTTTGTCCCGGATGCCGACGGCGCCGAAATCATTGTCGGCTCGAAAGGACGCACGGGCAAAGCGGACATCATTGTCGCCGTAGTCCCTTCTTTTCTGGTCAGCCAGGAGTCGCAGGTAGTCACTCTGGCGCAGCTACTTTACAAGCGGCACAAGACAGACAAGCTCCGGGGACCGCAGATGTCGGTGCGCTACCTGCCATCCGGACGCGCGCAGGTGGGTACTCTATCAGGCACCGGCTGCCGCGGCGCCATCTTTTACCCGCGCGGCACGGTCGGCAACGACAGCAATTATTTGATTCAACTTTCCAGGCTGCCGGAAGATCTGGACAATCTGCTCAGCGCTCAGACGAAACGAGTGCCGATGCTGCAGGTATATTCACCGTTTGCGGGCATCGATACCTCTAATTAGAAATAGAACCGAAAGACATTAAATGATCGATAAATAAAGTCTTTTGCAGCATATTCAAATAATCGCCACTTGGGATCCTATAATCTCGGACGGTAGATTGCTCTCACCTGACGGTCGATTGAGAAATTGCCCGATTACCGGCAGCCTGCCGCCTATGCCCGAAAAGCCGTTTTCATTTATGTCGCCTCTTCAAATAGGAGCGCCCGGGAATCGTATGACAGTAAAATTGCCTGTAAGACCAGACAAACTTGTTTCGGGCTCGGAATCAAATTTGCATACAACTCAATCGGTACCCCCAGGTCCAAATCAGAATAAGTCGCTATTCGACACCATCCCTTTGCCGCTGGTGATGTTTTTGGCAAAACCGTATCTGGCCGGTCAAACATCAGCCGCCGCTATCTCCAAAGCGCACGACCTCTATCAATCGCGCAAGTTCACAGGCACGCTGGATATTCTCGGTGAAGACGCCACCACGGTTGAAGACTGCGAGCGCTACGTCACAACCTACATGAGTTTGATCGATGAAGTGACGGCAAGCCAGCTCCACACATCGAACAGAAGAGAGCGACTGACGATTTCGATGAAGCCGTCCATGTTCAGCACTTGCGCTCCTGCGCCCGGCACCGAAAGCGAAAAGGCATTGGAAGCAGCTTTCGACCGCATCAATAAAATTGTCGACTACGCCTTCCAGCGCGGCGTCGATATGACGCTCGAAGCCGAAGATTATCGCTGGACGAATTTCCACCTCGAGTCATATTTAGCGCTGTATAAAGCCGGTTATAAAAATCTCGGCACCGTCATTCAGTCGCGCATGTTCCGCACCGAGAAAGACATCGCCCGTTTTGAAGAAGGCATGCGCGTGCGCATGGTGATAGGCATTTATCAGGAACCGCCCGCGATTGCGCATACCGAAAAGCCGATCATGAAAGAACTGGCCGTGCGGTACTGCCGCGAACTCGCTCATCAAGGCGTTTATGTCGAATTGGCTTCGCATGACACAAAGTGCGTCGAGAATTTCGTGAGCAAAGTCGTTCTTCCGCTTAAATTGAAATCATCGCAATTCGAGTTTCAATTCTTGCTCGGCGTCCCGCGCGCCAAGCTGCAAGATGGATTGGTGAACGGGTCTTATTTCAGCGAGATGTCGCAATCGCTTTCAGGCGAAGACGAAAAGCATGCGCTCATGCTCGCACAAACAGGATCGATCGTGCGCATGTATTTGCCCTACGGCAAGGACCAAGTGGCAGGACCGTATTGCCGCCGCCGCCTGAAAAACAATCCGAATATGATCGCCTACGGCATCAAGAACGTTTTGGGATTGCAGTCTTAAGAACGCCTGGAATCAAATCCCAAAGGACGAATTGAAACCGAACTGCATAGCTCGCTTTAGCTGCTAGATAATCTGGCTGCGCAATTGCGCGCGGCGATCGAACTCTAAGCGCGCGGCTTTACGGACCCAGCGATCGTAATCGACGCAAAGAGTGTCCAGCGAATCGTCAGGTATGCAGCGATTGTCTGCTGCAACCAATCGGATGTACGCGTCTTCATCGCGAGAAAGAATTCTCAATGCCACCATCGGTGCAAATCCGTTGGCTGCAACTTGCGCTCGCACTCTGGCGTCGCAATCTTGCGCCAGCCGCGTCAGCGTTTTCGGTGACGTAGCGTGATTGGCCGCCACTCTCATTCGCACATCGACAAGCTCGTCGCAAGCTAAAGTGTTGAGAGCATCATCGGGTGCGTTGGTGTCTTGCGCAACGACCATGC
>JADYYD010000044.1 GCA_020853845.1 Candidatus Melainabacteria bacterium | reverse complement strand
TTCATCCAGTTGAAACTCGAATCTATTACCTGAACGAGAAAGGCGCCCGGCATCTGCAGCTCCATCGCCAGCCTATTCTGCAATTCGAAATTGGCGGAATCAAGCGAAAAACCCATATTGGTTTTCGGGACAATTGCAAGCACGTACAGCTTTTGCTCTGGCAAATACTCAAGAACTTTGCGGTAGAGATAAACCTCTTTGATTGACTTGTATTGCTTTAGCTGCTCGACAAGTATGTCCACTGTCGTTTGCGAAAGTTCATGGGCGGCAATCAAATCACGCTGTTCGAGCCCACCGCGTTCGGCACTTGCCAGAAGCAAGATCTGCTCATACTCTTGCCAGGTTTTCTCTATCGCTTTCAGAGCATCCTTCATGCCTTGTTTCTCGTAAAATTCTTTGAGAGAAGCGCATGCATAGAGACCAAATTGCGTCTTTTCCCCGGTGAGCGCGTTGAGAATTGCGTACGCTCTCTCGTCTTTGTTCTCGAGATAATGAGCGCCAATAGCGAATCGCGCTTCGCCGTTTTGCGGATCTACAGTCAGCACTTTTTCGTAATACGGCACTGCGGCCGGCATTCCCTCTCTTCCTGAAGTCAGCGACGCCATTGTCAGCATTTCCTGCAGCGTCAATTCTTCTTCAGGCTTGCTCTTCAGCTCCAGTAATTGCTTTTTTGCATCAAGCATCTGCAGGTGAACGTTTTTCCACGAGCCCCTCGACAGATTCGCCCAGGCATCGCTGAAGTGCTGAATTAGAGACGGCAACTTCTTGCCGAAATAAAGTTCCGCAGCCGACTGCCCTTTTTCAATTTGCAAAGGCACGGATTTGTAGAGTTCCGGTGCAGCCATTCGAGCTTCCGGGAAATTGACGATGCGAAGGCGCTCCGAAAGCGACGGATGCGTATCCTCATTGTCGGTCGCTCTGCGCAGTGAAGCTGCCAGCGCATCCAAAGCCTTCTCCTCATCCTCAGGCGCCAGAGCAAGTTTTTCGCCGATTTCGAAATAGATTAAATCAGGCGGTGCCTCAATGTCTTTCACTCGCTCGGTTATATTCGTCCAGACATTTCCCAGATGATTGCCTTTGATTTCGGTGAGGACCAGGGCTTCGCCGCTCGTTTCGTTCGAACTGATTTCGGCCGCCTGAATGTCAGCCTGTTTCTCGTGCTCGCGAGCGATTACCAGTGAGGAGGCGCTGAACCGCGGGTAGTACCAGTCGTAAAATTTCACCAGCATCAGCATGGCAAGTTGCGAGTGCTGATGCATGGCGGTGAGAATTTGAACAAGCCTTACGCGCTGGTTGTAAATGAAAGCATTGCTCTTTCCGTGATTGCCGGAGATATGACCGAACTCGTGTGCCAGCACGGCCTTGAAATGCGCGGGCGGTAGTGACTGCATGAGCGGCAGTCCCAGCACCACATAGTTGGCATACCAGCCGAAGAAGCCGAGCCTGGGGCGCTGCAATACCATCGCGTTGTACTGATCGTCCGCCATCACATAATCGACCTTTACATTGAGACGCTGGCAAAGCTCGTCGACCAGCTCAAATAGAGCGGGATAATCAGCGCGTTCCAGCTTCACTCCGACCGGCTCATCGATAGAAACCCAGAGCGCGCGGATGTACGCAAAAAGAGCGATAACCAGACCGAGAATGAATTGAATTTCGAGACCGTACGCGTGTTTCGTTTTCAACATCAGCCAGACCGTTCCAAGAATGAGCAGGAAAAGCACGATCGGCACGAAGAGAATGTACATATAGCCGAGCACGGCAAAAGCCAGCACCCCGCGACGATACCCAGCATAGTCGCGCCTGGCGTGCTCTTCAGCCTTCCTGATCCGACGAGACACCTCATCTTCCGGCATCAATTGCGCCGTAACGCTCTGCGGCGTTTCCATCGCCGGCATTCTGGTCAAAGACTTCCGCGGGTCTACCTGCTGAGATTGAATCTCATTGCTCATCGCATTGCCCTCTGTGCTGCAAGCCTTCCGCCAGAATATCACCTTGAAATTCCCAAAAGCCCGGCCTGCGAATGAACTCCTTGCCAACACGCCTGCGCCTTCGTACTTCCACCAGTGACTGTCTAAGGCGCGCGCACTAGTATGTTTTGGCCTCCCGGGAGAAAAGACATGTCAGTCCGAATTCGAGCCGCCGCCGCCACCTGCATTATTTCTTTGTGCCTCTTTCAACTGCCCGCATTCTCGCAGCAGCTCACCAAAGAAGAGGAAGTCGCCGCGCAAAACTTCAACGGAGTCGACATCACCGGCAGTTCGTTCATCGGGCAGCAAAACGGCATGAGCTCGGGGATGTCCGGCGGGCAGGGCATGAGCCAGGGTTTTAGCCAGGACATAAATCAAAACGCACTCGGCAACAGCATGATGCAAAACGGCTTGCAATCACATCTGACCAATCAAAACACCCAGCTCGGGCAGGTCGGCATGTTCAGCAATGGAAACATGAACAGCGGCTTGAATTCCGGAATGAACAATATGGCCGGCATGAACAGCGGCATGCAAGGCAGTTTCAACAGCTCGAACAACAGCTCGAACAACAGCATGAACAATGGCATGGCGGGCAATATGCAGGGCAATTGCGCCGGCAACATTATGAACATGAACAATAACATGAACAATAACATGACCAACAACATGCCCAACAACATGACCAATGGGCTCAGCAACGGCATGAACAGCGGTGGCGACATCGTCCAATCAATCGGCAACTGCATAATGAACGATCCGAAGATGATGCAGCGCGCCGTCGGCGTAGCAGGAGCAGCCGCCCTTCTGGGCGTATTCGTTGGCAACGGCGGAATCGGCGGCATGATGCGCTCGGCAGGAATTGACAACACGCGCCATATTCGAGGCTCCGTAGTCGGCTATTAAAGTCTTCGACTATCCCTCACCCTCGGTTGCCGCTAAATTTCAGCCAGGCTAATATGGCTGGATGAAACGATTGACGGCGGTTGCATTTTCGATTTTCTTCATTGCCGGCTGCGCGCCCGAAACGCCACAGGCTCCGGTAAACGCTCCACGTATCAGCTTTAACCACGAAGAATTCGATTTCGGACATGTCGATGAAGGCGTAGAGCTGGAACACGTTTTCACAGTGTCAAACACTGGAACCAAACCGCTGCAAATCGAAAGAGCACATTCTACTTGCGGCTGCACGGTACCGAGCCTGCCGAAGTCGAAGCTCAATCCGGGCGAGTCGACCAGGATCACCGTCAAGCTCGACACTTCGATGAAGCAAGACCAGGTCACTAAAACCGTCGATGTAGACAGCGACGACCCGGCGCGTCCCAAAGTCATTCTTTCGATGTACATGGATGTGGCAAACAGGCACAAAGCGCTCGCCGAGCGCGACAAGGCGAAGATTTTGACCGATGCGAAGTGCATCGGCTGCCATGTGTCGCAGGGAGTGGGGCTCTTCGGGGAAGAGCTCTACAAAGCCGACTGCGGCATGTGCCACGGCGAGGATGCGCAGGGCAAAATCGGACCGTGCTTGATTCGCGACTACAACGACCCGGCGGTTCGCAAATATGTTTGGGATGTCACAGCCAACGGCAGTAAACATCGCATCACTATGCCGGGATTTATCGAGAGCGCGGGCGGTCCGCTCGCCAAAGAACAGGTCGACTCGATAGTCGATTATCTGGCTACGCTAAGTAAGAAATAGACCATCCGCCCGCTGTATCATATGAGGCAATCTCCTTATTGAGACGGAACTCTGCAACTCAGTTCGACAGCGCGAGGAATGATACTGGTCCTGGTACCGGTCATTATCGAACTTGTTTTTCTGACCGCCGTCGGCTTCATGCTTTACGACGCCGGTCACGAATACGACAAACTGCAGCGATCTCGTGACGGTCTGATTCGCCTGCACCGCTTCCAAGAAGTGGCTGAACAAGCACTTCTCTCGCTGGCCAACGAAGAAGTAACGCCGACTTCCTACGAGAACAAGCTGCGCGAAATCGATAGCCTTTTAGTGGCTCTGGAAGTGCCGTGGTCGTCAATCAGCGCCGAGCATCCTGAGCTGAACGCAATCATGCGCGACTCAGAGGATGCCCGGATGCATTTGATCGAACTGTTAAAGCAAGTGCGTCTGCGGTTTCTCAAAAACCTGGGCAGGCCTGTTCCGGCCGAAAAGCTGCTGCCAAGATCTTCCACCATCACGATGTTTATGAACGTCCGCCCGCTCAGCAAGCGCATTATTGCCGTGGAAACAGACATGCTGAATTCAGATGCCGGACAACTCGAGAATCTGACATGGAAACTCGGATTGCTGCTGGCAGGCGGCGGCATTCTCGGATTTGTCATATCGGTTTGCCTTGTGCGCGACTTTACATCGGTGTTTCTCAATCGCCTCTCCCTTGTCGCCAACAAAGCATTTCTCCTTGCCGGCGGCAAAGAGCTGCCGCCGCCCATTGACGGCAATGATGAACTGGCAGAGCTGGACCGGGTTTTGCTGCAAGCGCAGGAAGAACTGAAAAATGCGCGTCAAAAACAATTCGCGATTCTCGACAATGCGAAGGACGTCATTTTTACACTCGACTCGAGAATGCGCTTCATCACTACCGGAGCGGCGGCAAACAAAGTTTGGCACTATTCCGCAGACGAATTGCTGGGTATGTCCGTGCTTACGATAGTCAGAGAAGCCACCCAGGAATTGACGCGCGCGCATTTGACAAAACTATCGGAAACCGGCGGCGAAAGCGAGTTTGAGAACGAGATCAAATGCAAAGACGGCACTGTGAAATCCTTTCTCTGGAAAGTTTCTTTTTCAAAGGAGCAGGCAAATTTCTTTTGCGTGGCACATGATGTATCCGACCTGAAAGCAGCCCAGCAACTGAAACAACAATTCCTCACCACCGCCAGCGAAGGTCTGCGCGCCCCACTGGATCTCGCCACGTCACTGGTAGAATCGCTGAGCACAGAGAGCGCCTCTAAAATTCCCCCCGGCGCTCAAGAAGAGCTCGCCAAGGCTAATTACAACTTGACGCGTCTGACCGATCTGGTCTCGGAACTGCTCGAATTGGAAGCGCTCGAGACAATGAAACGCGACATAGAAAAAGAACCAGTCAGCGCCAAGGAAATTTGCCGCCAGGCTGTCCAAACCCTGGAAGCGCTTGCCGCCTCCAACTCCATAACGATAAGCCAACCATCGCTTGACGCCACCGTCACCGGTGACAAGAAACGTCTTGTGCAGGCACTGATCAATCTTCTTTCCAATGCCATCAAATTTTCACCGGCCGGCTCGACTGTTTCACTCACGATAGAAGAGGACATAAAGCGCGTCACCATCAGCGTCACTGATGAAGGACCGGGAATTGATCCGAAGGACAGAGAAAATATTTTCGGAAAATTTCGCCAGACCACCGCTGCAAAAACTTCCAAAATCAAAGGCAGCGGGCTCGGACTGGCACTGGTCAAATCGATAGCCGAAGCTCACGGCGGCGAAGCCGGATTTAAACCGGCGCCGCATAAAGGCGGCGTTTTCTTCATCGTTCTGCCGTCCGCAAGCGAGGACGCGTCATGATAAGAATACCGAATTTGTTCTGGCGCGGCATGATCATTACAATGATCCCTTTGCTTTTTCAATTGACGATTATCGCGTTTCTCGCCCATCACCTTCTTACGATCAAGAACGAGATCCTTTTGGAATCGAGGTCGCAGGAAATTATTGCCAGAGCATTCGTGCTCAATCGCGATACCATGGAAACCATCTACAACATGTCAACGACCTTCGAGGATTTGCCCCGCGACAAACAGCAGCATCCTCGACTGTTTGTGGAAGATCGCGATCCGGTCATAACTTTGAATGAAAATCTGCAAAGGCTCTTTGATGTGGCACGCGTAGACGGCGAGTCCGCCGAAAAGATGCGGGAGCTATACAGTTGCCACAAGCAAGTTATTGAGCTGATCAAAGATGCACGCAGTCAGGTTTTTCGCAGCAGAGAACATCGCATGTTGGCTCGCCAGATGTACTTGCGCAAGTTTATTCAGACAGCAGGCGAGTATTCGAGCGCCGCCAACGCCATAGTTGCCTTGGAAGAATCGATGCAAGCAAAACGTCCCAAAATCATCGGCTCGCTGCTCAGCAAAGTCTGGACGACCCTCTATGCCGCGCTGGGACTGAGCGCCTTGCTTGCCGGTCTTTTAGGTTATCTCTACAT
>JADYYD010000043.1 GCA_020853845.1 Candidatus Melainabacteria bacterium | reverse complement strand
TTCCAGCTCGACATCGTGACGCGCTGTGGCTGCGGTTTCCGGTTGGGTGAGAGCGGGATTGGAAATTGCATCTTTCAGTTCTTGCAATTCACTTTCCACCTTTTCCCAGACTTCACCTTCGTTTCTCCATTCGAATCCCTGGCTGACTGCTTTTTCGGAAACTTTCAGCGCTTGCAGAAGCGACGGCAATGTCCTGCTGATGCCATCAAGACAAGACTTGTTTTCCGTCTTTTTCTTTTTCTTTTCCTCGTCTTTCAAATCGTCCCATTGCATCAAGACTTCTTTTGCAGTGGCAAGTGATTTTTCTCCGAAGACATGAGGGTGGCGCGAAATCATCTTTGTATTGATCGACTCGGCAACATCCTGAATATCGAATTGTCCGGCATCCTTTGCTACTTGCGCGTTCAATACGATCTGCAGAAGCAAGTCGCCAAGCTCCTCTTTGAGATTGTCCGGATCGTCGGAGTGAATCGCTTCCATGACTTCATAGGCTTCTTCGAGAAGATAGCGAGCCAGACTGCGATGAGTTTGCTCCCTGTCCCACGGGCAGCCGTCCTCGGCTCTCAAGCGGGCGATTGTGGTGATGAACTGGTCGAGTTGCGAAGTCATGTTGAGCAATGTTGAGTGCGCCTTTAGAAACTCTTAGATTCTCTAATTCGAAGATATGTCGTTCTAGTTTGCGGCAAAAATGCGCAGAGCTTAAGACTACCAAATGTCGAAGCAATCGTTGGGGAGACTCTATTTATCTTGTTTTTGATGAAACGGCAAAGGCGGTGTTCATGCTTCTTGAAGACCCGGTACCTGTGCGCATCGCCAGCGTTAAAAGGCTCTTGTCTGGCTGTCATGCGCCCGTGTAAAACCGGCATCTGCGGTATCATAAGGAGCATTGGCAACCAGTCCAATGCGCGGCAGGCGCGGGTTTCACCTTCGGGTGCGGCTGGGTGGTTGAGCAACGCAACAAGAGCCTTGGAAGAAGCATCGCCCAAGAGCATTAGAGGATAACTGCCAGTGGAAATTTGTATTATCGGTGCCGGCTACGTAGGTCTAGTGACGGGCGCCTGTCTTGCATATCTCGGTCATCACGTTATAGCCGTCGATTCCAACGAGGACAAACTCAATTCGTTAAGACGCGGCGAGATGCCATTCTTCGAGCCTGGGTTGGAGCCGTTTGTAAAGCAAGGCGTCAAATCCGGGTTTTTGTCTTTTACCGATAAGCTCGAAGAAGCCGTCAAGAAATCGGAAATCATCTTTATCGCAGTGGGCACGCCGCCTTTGCCGTCCGGTGAGCCTGACCTGTCAGCCGTCATGTCCGTGGCCCGTTCGATTGGGCGCTCGCTCGATCCTTCGAGAAAGCGCATCATCGTCAACAAATCCACTGTTCCGGTCGGCTCCGGCAACTGGGTGGAAATGCTGGTGCACCAGGGTGTTGAAAGTGTCCAAACAGTTCCTGCTCGCTCTGTGCGTGCCGATCAGCCGACCTTTACCGTGGTCTCCAATCCCGAGTTCTTGCGGGAAGGCAGCGCCATTTCGGATTCGTTCTACCCCGATCGCATCGTAGTCGGGTCTGCCGATGAGACTGCTGTCGTCACCATGAAGAAACTGTTTGCGCCATTGATCAATCAAACTTTCGATCCACCGGAAGGTCTGCCGCGCCCGGATAGTTTCGGCAAAGTTCCTTTTGTCGTTACCGATCTCGCCAGCGCCGAATTGATCAAGTATTCAGCGAATGCGTTTCTTGCTATGAAAATTAGTTTCGCTAACGAAATCGCCGGACTGTGCGAAAAAGTGGGCGCCGACATTCGCCAGGTCGCACCGGGCATTGGTCTCGATACCCGCATCGGCAGCAAGTTTCTCAACGCCGGCGTCGGCTGGGGCGGAAGCTGCTTCGGCAAAGACATCAATGCACTTATCAATGTAGCGCGCGAATACAGCTACCCTACTTCGCTTCTGGAAGCCACACTTTCAGTAAACGAGCGCCAGCGTTTGTGCGTGATCAAGAAATTGCAGGAAGAATTGAAGATTGTCAAAGGACGCACCATCGGTTTGATGGGCTTGTCGTTCAAACCAAACACTGATGACTTGCGCGATGCGCCGAGTTTGACTCTCGTGCGAGCGCTCACAAAAATGGGTGCGCAGGTCAAGGTGTTTGATCCTGTAAGTATAGAGAGCTGCCAGCGCAATTTCCCTGAATTGGAAATTGCCTATTGCACGACAGTCGAAGATCTCGCCAAAGACAGCGATGCGCTCGTGCTTGTGACTGAGTGGGAGGAATTCGCCAATGCCAACTGGAAGCAGTTGGTGAAGAGCATGAAGTGGCCGCTGATCATCGACGGTCGCAACATACTTCCTCAAGACGTTCTTACTGATTGTGGTGCCATTTACAGGGGAATCGGACATTGAAGGTACTGATCACAGGCGCAGCGGGTTTTATAGGTTCGCACCTCGTCGACCGCATGTTGAATGATGGTCACGAGGTGATTGCCATGGACAATCTCGTCACCGGCACCATAGCCAATATTGCGCAGCATCAATCAAATACGCGTTTTCAATTCATCTTTCACAATGTCTCCAATCACATTCATGTGGTCGGTCATTTGGATTGGGTGATTCATTTTGCATCGCCTGCAAGTCCAATCGATTATTTGGATTTGCCGATTGAAACGCTCAAAGTAAATTCGTTGGGCACGCACAATACGCTTGGTCTGGCGCTGGCAAAAGGTGCAAAATATTTCCTTGCCAGCACCTCCGAAGTCTACGGTGATCCGGAGCAGCATCCGCAGAAAGAATCGTATTGGGGCAACGTAAACCCGGTTGGTCCGCGTGGCGTTTACGATGAATCGAAGCGTTTTGCAGAAGCTATCACAATGGCTTACAACAAAAAGCACGATCTGGACACGCGCATCATCCGCATCTTCAATTGCTACGGACCGCGCTTGAGAGCCAACGATGGTCGCGTTGTTTCCAACTTTATCGATCAAGCCTTGCGCAACAAGCCGCTCACCATATACGGTACCGGCGAGCAAACTCGCAGCTTCCAATACGTATCCGATCTTGTCGAAGGCATTGTGCGTTTGCTGGGCGTAAAGCACCATGAGCCGGTCAACTTGGGCAATCCGCAAGAAAGAACGGTTTTAGAATTGGCTGAGTTGATTAAAGAACTGACCGGCACCAGAAGCGAGATTGAATTCAAACCTCTGCCTACGGACGATCCGAGGCGCCGCCTGCCTGATATCACCAAGGCAAAAACGCTCCTCGATTGGACGCCTGGAGTGGAAATCAGAGACGGCTTGAAGCAAACAATTGCCTGGTACAAAGAGCAACTGGCAGTCGCCAAATAACCGGCTGCAGCCGGCTTTACTTGAAAACTTGAATAACGGAAACAGCGGACTAGGGTAATCCCCAGGCCGGTTTCAGTCCGTTTGTCAGAGGAAAGGCGCGCCCAATCCCGTAATCTCGATCGTGTGAGGCAACGGCAAGCAACGGCATGAGGTGCGCAAGATGCATGTTTTGAAATCGGCGGCGGCTGTACTACTCCTATCGGCGGGAATGTTGCTGCCGGGGTTGGTCCACAATCAATTGGCGCTTGCGGACGAAGCGCCCAAGCAAAGCGCTGAGCGCCCTGTGCTCGATCTGGCTTTTCTTATCGATACAACCGGCTCGATGGGCGGTGAAATAGAGATGGTGAAAAAGAAAACCAAAGATCTGGTTGCCAAACTCGCCTCCGGAAAGCCTGCACCAATCGTACGCGTCGGTTTGGTCGCGTACAGAGACCGAGGTGATGACTATGTCACTAAAGTCTTTCCTTTTTCCGACGACATCGACAAGGTCGTCAAAGACATCACAGCCTTAAATGCTGCCGGTGGCGGAGACACTCCGGAAGCAGTAAATCAGGGTCTGCATGCTGCTCTCAACGACCTTGAATGGACTTCGAACAAGAAGGCATCCAAACTGCTTTTCTTGATCGGCGATGCCGGTCCGAGCATTTATCCCAATGACTTCAAATGGGAAACTGAAGCGAAAGACGCCATTTCGCGCGGCATTCAGATAAACACCATCGGATGCGATGGACTCGATTCGACAGGCACCACAGTCTTCGAAAAAATAGCGAAACTCTCCGACGGCAAATTTGAAACGCTGGCTTACCGCCAGGAAATTGTCAACGCGGACGGCACGAAAGAAACGTTGATTACATCGGCAGGCACACGCTACAGAGTCAAGCCCGGAGCCGAAAGAGAGTGGAAAGCCGGAGCGAAGGATCTTGCCGCCAAGGGACTGGCTGTCGCGGCACCCGCTCCTGCGGCTGCAATGGGAAAAGCAAGCTTCAGCACCACTCGTGCCATGATGATGGCCGAGCCCGTCGAAGGACGTGCCGGCGGCTTGCCGACTTCGATGATGGGCAAGTATGTCAATCGCGGCGACAGCAATCTCGATGAGATGATGCTCAGCGCGGCGAAGAAGAAACTCGAGAAGGACTCGTCGATTATCTACAAGAAATAGACTGAGCGATCGATTTCAATCTCAAAAAAGCTTGGTGTCAACATGCGCCAAATAAACAGGACAGGATAAGCAACCCCGGGCCGATGCCTGTCTTGAAAGAGGGAAGGATAAAACCTTCTCTCTTTTTTCTTTGTTTGCGCTGCTGCCACATACGCGTCATATCCGCCGAAGTATGCTCGGGCTGTTGGTAGCGCTTCAGTTTTTACGTGGAGTTGAAAGATGACTACGAATAACGCAAGGGATGCCTTTGAAAACGTTAGCCAAGCACTGGATACCGCTAAAGATCAAAACGAGCAACTTACTGCTCTGGAAAAACTGCAAACAGAAGTAGAAACTGACATGCGCGGCATGAGCGCCGAAGAAAGTCAGCAATACATTGGTCAACTTACTAATGCACTTGAAGCAAGTGGACAGCTCCCGGTTCTTTCGCTTGCATACGCCGATCAAATGGGCGGCAATCTCGATCAGGACGATCTCAAGAGTGAGATGCGAACTACCAACAGATTTGCTGCTTTCGGTAATAATTCCGCCCGTCTAGATCAAGTTTTTCTCAAATACCTGACCGACAATTATGACCAGGGCGCCAATTTGATCGAGACTTCGAACAACAATTGGGTTTGGAAAGATTCGAGTATAAGCACTGATGATATCTCGAAGAAGTTGACGGAATTCAGAGAAACACGCGACGAGAGAAAGCGCGTCGCCGGCAATCAAGATAGCGCCGCGCCGTTTGCCGAAGCGCTTCTTGAAGGCGGCGACAAGTCGCTCTTCAATTTCATCGATCGATACTCGAAAGACAATTCACTCAGCAAAATCGACATGATGAGATACCTCTTCGATGCTGAAGCCAGCGGCAGCACTGATGGTGTTTTCTCGGCGGAAAATCAAAATTTGGTGAAAGATCTTGTGCGCAATTGGGACGACGAAAATAAAGGCCGCTGGATGCGCGGTGGCTTTCGCAACGAAGGTTATTTCTCAACCGGATTGAGCAAAGACAACTTACTGAAGTCCACTGGCTATGCAACTTTGCAAGGACTGGTTGCCGATTCGGAAAGAAGAAATGCAATCGCGAGAGGTGAAAACCTACCGGAAGTAACCGATGGTGGCGATGCTGTTGATGATGCGGAGCAGCAAGCGGCTGAATCTCAAGATCAAACAGCCCCAGAGGAAACTGAGGACATTGCACCGACCGAGCCGGAAACAGTGGCGGTCGCAAAAGGCGACAGCTACTGGCGCATTGCTCACAGATTGTTGGGAGAAAGTGCCACCAACAAGGAGATTCTCGCAAAGATGACGGAATTGCAAGAACTCAACAACAATGCACCGCTTATCTGGAATCCGGACAATCAACAGCAAATCGCGATTTCAGATGTGAGAGTGCTTCCGTCTCGAACTACGGCGCTGCCAAATGTAATTTCGATTTAGAGGAAGACTCCGGGGTTGCTCGGCAGCCCAGCTCAAAAAATTGAAGTCTGAAATTTTTCGGCACCTGATAGCCGTTCCGGACTTTTGCCAAGATCGTTGGGGTTGTCTACGTGTTTCCCCTAATGACGGCGTGTCGGCATTCAGATACTGTGAATACAGCCTCTTCATGACAATGTAAAAGCACATGACTCCTCCCGGTAGAGAGACCGATTCTTCGGTCAAAACCTCAGACCTGGTGGCTGACTTTGGCGCATCCGCGTTTGATTCAGCTATTCAAAGACCTGTAAACGGTCTTACTCAGTTGACCGGCAAGTTGATCGGCCACGAATTGCCGCAGCTCCAGCTTGTTGATGTTCCGAAAGGCGGTTCCAGTTCAGAAGTATTCGCTCGGCAGGCGGGCGCGGCAGTGGGGATGCTGGTGCCATTTCTCGGCACTCGCGCTTTGGTGAGAGGTGGTTTGGGAAGCCGGTTGGGGACCGGATATGGGGGTGTGGCTGTCGAAGGTGGTTTGACCGGTCTGGCGATGGGGACTGTATTCACCCCAGTAGAGAGCGGGCAGGCCTTCTGGCGGACGCGAATTGCCAACGGACTCACAGATGCAGGCACATTCTCAGCGCTCAATGTATTCGGCAAAGGTATAGGGTCTGCAAAAGCATTTTCAATGACTGCGGAAACACCGCTCGTCAGCCGCATGACCAAAGGCGCTTTGGCTGGTTCACTGGGCTCTCTTCCTGCTGGGTTTGTGCACGCGGAGTTGAATTCGATAACGCACGCAAGAGGTCCGGCAAGTGCATCTGAGATATTAGGAGATATGACCGGTTTTGCGCTCTTCGGCGGATTGCTTGGTGGCGCAGGCGGTGCACGATTGAACTCGAGATTTCTATCTCGCACGGAATCTCCTGCTGTCGAGAAGCCAGGTATCGCGCTGGAGAAGGCTCCGGCTAAAACGATCGAAACTCCTGCTCGTGTCTCAGATACGACCATTGCAAATTTGCCGAAAGACGGTGCAAAGGCCAATGGTCCAGTCCTGCCTGAGGGCACGCGCGTCTATACCACAGATGAGATGCTGCGCATTGTCGAAGCACGCGAAGCCGCAGCTAGAGGCGTGGTTGATAAACCGGCAGAAAGCATTTTGCGCACGCGCAGAGAGGGCTACATCGACTCCGGAGACGAGGGTAAGGTATTCTCCAACTTTGACGGCAGCGTCACCAAGGTCTATCACGATAAGGGACGCAGCATGGAAGATGTTCGCGCGATGTACCAACAGCTTGAGGCAATTGGTGTTCGCACTCCCAAAATTCTTGAAATTGGCAAGACTCCCGAGGGTCAGCCCGCTTTGCGAATGGAGCAAATCGGCGACGGCGACAGCCTGCGCTTTCAATTGATGATGCGCGAAATTCAGGGTGACGCGCTGAAGGAGCTAGGACGGCAATACTGGGGATTCGCCGACATGATCAAGAAGGCCGGTATTCGTATCGATTGGAATTTGAAGAATATGCGATTCGAAGATGGCAAGCTCTATGTCTTAGACCCTTCATTCCTTAAAAAAGAACCGCTCACGGATGGACTGGTCGAACTATTCGGCAAGGGAATTCCCAAGCCTTAGATTAGGTGGCGAAGTTCGATCAAAGCTCGATCAATGTTCGATCAATGCAAGATCGAAACTTCAGGCGACTTTGAACAATTTTGGTGCTGCCGATTGTTCTTCGCCTGTCTCTTCAGGTGTTTCCAAACCGATGACCTGTCCGAGATCCGCTAGTCTCATAGTGATTTCAACAGCATTGTACTCGTCCATGATTTCCATCGCTTTGCGGCGTTCCTCACGCGAATTCGCCTCTGCAAGCACAACAATGATGCCGTCTTTGACTTCGCCTTCGAAAACGTTGGCATAATACTGCGGCTCGTTGGCGTGCAAGAACGCCCCGATCCAGAGACCCCAGTATGCCATGACGATACTGCCGGATACGGCGCCCATGAGGGTGGTCAAAATCTGGAAGAAACCCGGAGTGGAGATCTGCGGAGCCAGTACTGTTCCTGCCCACATGCCGCCTAAAGCGCCGACGATGCCATATTGAACGAAATAGCGTGCCATAGGCGTCTTTATTTTCGCCGACACAGTGCGAAATTCGGGGCAGTCGGTGCCGACCACGCTCAAGTCGGCTGATTTAAAACCGGCTTTGTGCAAGTCTTCCAGCAGTTGGCCTGTGCTCATGCTGTTGTCAAAAACCCCGTAAACATAATCTGGCTGTGCCATTGGAGCGCCCTCCCATTACCATCTACCTGCTGATTATCAACCTGTTGTTTATAGATTATCGATAATCGATAATTAGATTGTACCCGATTATCCGTTTTGGTCAAGAGACTGAGTTTGGATTGGACTAAAATTGCCAAATGAGCTTTAAACGCGCTTCCACCAGGGAGCAAATTACCCAATACCTGCTGGACCGCATACTCGACGGCACTTATAAACCCGGCGAGAGGTTGCTGGAGCTCAATATTGCCAATGAGCTCAATACCAGCCAGGCTCCGGTGCGCGAGGCTTTACGCTACCTGGAAGCGATGCGGGTGGTTGTCACTGAGCCATATAAAGGTACGCGCGTTAGAGAAATTACCGATCGAGAGCTTGAAGAGTCTTCGCAAGTGCGGGCAGCGCTTGAAGAACTTGGTGCGGAACTGGCCGCCGAATTATTGAAGGGCAATGTTGAACGCATTAAGGAAGAGTCCAGACTGTTCATGAAAGCGGCCAAACAAAAAGATGTGCAGATGTACAGCCAGCATGACATCGAATTTCACCGCTTGATTATGGAAGCATCCGGCAATCAACTATTGCTCAGCATCTGGGAATCAGTTGTTTTAGAAACGAGATTCAGAAAAACATTGAGCCGTATCGGTGAGGACCAGCTTGTCGAATTCGGACAAGCACATTTGCCTGTCATTGACGCGCTCGAAAAAGGTGATGGAAAGCAAGCCGCAGCCATTTTGAAAAACTTGATTTGCAAATTCCACTTCAAAAAAGAGAGCTAGCTGCCGGTATTCGGAATAAACAATCGGAATATGCTGCCTTTGCTTTCGTCCAGTTCATCGGCAGGTTCTGCCCAGACTTTTCCACCATGCGCTTCCGCTATCAACTTGCAGATAGCCAGACCCAGCCCGGTGCCTTGTTGCTCGTCAGCCAGGCTCGCCTGCTCGAAGGCATCGAAAATTCTCGCTCGATTCTCTTGCGAAATACCACGACCTCTATCGCGCACGAAAAGTTCAATTCCATCCGGCTCTTTTTTATAGTCGATATCGACAACTTCATTTTGCGGACTGAATTTGATTGCGTTTGAAACCAGATTCGTGACTACCTGAGTCAGCTTCTGCTTGTCCGCAAGCACATCTACGTCGCCGCCGGCAGACCGGATGAGTACTTTCTTTTCGTCGGCAAATCCGCTCAGCAATTCGCCGGTCATTTCCACAGCATCTTTCAGATTGAAGGTTTCTTTTTCCAATTGAATCTTTCCTGATTTCATTTTTTGGAAATCCAGCAGATCGTTTACGAGTTGCATCAGATGCTCAATGTTCGCAACTCCACGCTTTAGGTCGGTTTTTGTTTGTTCGCTGATCTCGCCTTTCACGCCCATCGCTACCAATGACAGCGAGTTGTGCATAGCCATCAATGGACTGCGCAAATCGTGGCTTATCATGTTGGCGAAATCTTCTTTCAACTGCTCGACGCGCTTTTGCTCTGAAATGTCATGCACCACGCAAAACATTTTTTTGTGCGGTTCGGACCACAGGCACGACCAGCGAGTATCGACGGTTTCGCCGGCGGTGCTGCGCAATTGCAGCTCGAACGTTTCCGGCTCTCGGCTCTCGACCACTTTTCTCAAATTTTCATCAGCTAAAAAACTCTGCTCCGGCACGGTCAGGGAATGCACTGGCTGACCGGTGAGAGATTCTGCAGAAAGACCCAGCAATTTTTCGGAAAACGGATTGATGGAAAGGATGTCACCCTGCTCGCTTGCCGTAATTATCAAATCCGCGGCATTGGCTACCAATTCTTTGTTTTGCAAGATGGCTTCGTCTAGCGCATCCGCTGCCGCATGAACCAACTCGTCCAGTTTCGAGAATTCAGCCGCGTTTTTCAGCACCGGCAATAGTGGCTGCCTTTGCGATAGGCGCTTGCCGTTGTTGCGAACGTGCGCCAGCGGATTGCTCACCATGAAAGCGAAGTAGAAGCCCAGCATGAGCGCGAATGCGATGTTTAAACAGGCGAAAAGGAAGACAATTCCGACCAGCGCATTAATCGATTTCTGAATAGCATCAGCATCGGCTGTTACTCTTGCTTCTTCCACTTCGATAATGTTCGTCATCGTCGCATTCCAGGTCGGTACTTTTTCAAACAGCTTTCCCTGATAGGTTTTCGCGAGTGATTTGAAATTCGGAAGAGTCATCATGTGCTTGAAGCCGGCAACTGTTTCGCTCAGTTCAGCCACTGAAAGCTCGAATGCTCGCAGTGTTTGCTTGTGTCCGGGATCAGCCTTCAATAAATCACTGAGTGTCAGCGCCGCTGCCGACATTGCCGACCATTGGCGCTGACCCTCTTCAGGGGTTATGAAGCTGCCTCCTTCTACAAGGCTATAGTCGAAGATCACTTGTTTCATCACGATATTCGACATGTCGTAAGCTCTTCGAATCACCTCCTGCGATTTCGTCTCGCTCATGACATAATTGCGAATTTCCTGCAGTTTAAAACCTAGCAAGATAGCGAATATGAGCTGGCACACCACTGGAAATGCCACCACCATGACGCCGCGCTGTTTAACATTCAATACCGGCAATTTCATCGACCGTTTTCCTCCTGGTCGATGAAGCGGGGGATTTTTATCCAGAAAGTGCTGCCCGAGCCTAACTGACTGTTTACACCGACTGCGCCTCCATGCGCTTCGACGATGTTTTTGACGATGGCCAACCCGAGGCCTGTCCCTTTGATGTTTAATTCGGGCTTGGATTTTGTCTGTTGAAACCTGTCGAAAAGCAAATGCAAATCTTCAGGTGCGATCCCCGGACCCTCGTCGCAAACCTTCAGCGTAGCTGTTGAATTGTCTGTTTCCAGCAATATTCGAACAGTCGAATTTTGCGGTGAATACTTGATGGCATTCGACAGCAAGTTGGTTACTGCCTGCACCAGCCGCCGCTCGTCGCCCAGAAGAATGGTGTCGTTTTTAGGGCAAAGAATCGAAACGCTTGATTTTGCAGCCAGTCCCAGCAGAGATTCTTTTGCGGCATCGCAAACTTCAGAGGCTGCCACCGGTTCTGGTGTCAGTGAAAACTTATTTGCTTCCAGTTTTTCCAGCTCCAGAAAATCATTGACCAGGGTCAACAGTCGCTGAGAGCTGTTGCCGGCTCTCTCCAGTTCTTTCACGACACCAGGGGGCAGTTCTCCGCGCTTGCCGGAAGACAGCCCCTGCAGTACGATAGCGATCGCGGTCAGCGGGCTGCGAATGTCGTGACTGGCCATGGCGATAAAACGCTTTTTCAAACGATCGACATTGCGCATTTCGGTAACATCATTGATGACGCAGTAGAAATTCTGCTTTTCGCTCGACCAGGTGACAGTCCAGAGCGAGTCTTTCAGAGCGCCGTCCTGCGTTCGAATGACGTTTTCGAACTTGCCTTCACCGCTTCCTTCACGAATTCTCTCCAGCGCCTGTCTGGTGGCGTCGGCTGTGTCTTCGGTGACGACAGCCATGATCGATTTGCGAACCAGATCGTCGGGCGGGCGTCCCCACACTTTTGCGCTGGACGCACCTACGTTTGAGAAGCGCATCTTTTCGTCCAGAGAGCAGATTACGTCCGCCGCATTATCGAGCACTGCCGACTCTGTCCAGCGAATTTCCGCCAGCACGCTGCTGGCGTCGGTAAGCACACGATCCACGTCGGCCAGCTCGTCCTTGCCCGGCAGAGCCGCCGTAACGCTTTGCCCAAGAGCAAGCATTTCTCCTTTTTTTGCGACAAGTTCCACTCGCTTTTGCATGTTGCCGATGAAGACTTTGACCAGAAGGACAGCAATCGCTGCGTTGAGCAATAAGCCGAATAGAATCGTGGCGATGAATTTGATTTGCAAGTTGAGGAAGTCTTCAGGTTCGTGCTTGACTAAACTTTTCTCGATTCTCACGACTTCCTTCGCCAGCCGTTCCTGCTCCATTGCAGCAGTGATGAGCAATTCGTTCTGGTGGCGATTGGTCCTGTCTGAAATGTTGGACATGCCTCGATGAAGCGGTATCATGTCGACCAGGCGAATTGCCGACTTGCGAAAATCTTCGGCTTCTTCGAGCAGCGCCTTCAATTCCGGTGCGCCTGCCAAATTCAGACTGCCCCATGTGTAAGGCCTTGAAAATTGTTCGACCAGTTTTTTGAGCTGGGCAGTGCGCTCCTCGAACGAATGTTTATCCTTGTCCGAAAGGATGTAAAAAGTTTGAATGCACTTGTCCTGCATTTTGTGCAAGTGGGTGAGCGTTGCCTTTACGTGGCGCAGTCGCTGGAGGTCTCTGCCCGCCTCCATCAATTCCATCGCCACTACCCCGACAAAAATCAACTCAATAACGATTGGCACCAAAACCAGTATCAAACCGGTTTGTTTCGCATTGAGATTGGACAACACTGGCTACCCTTTCGGTATTCCTTTGGGAAACCTAAAAAGACTTACCAGATAGATATTCCACGAACTAAACGTCGAAACATGATCAAGGGCGGTTCAAGCGCGGTTGAGTATTAAGTCTGCGGGTATAGTTCTAAAGTATCTGTTTGGAGATGGCTGCGTGGGCAAGCCGCTTTTTCCAAAGCTGTTTCCGGCAATGATTGCTGCATTGTCGCCTTTTCTCATCGGTTTTGCAGTCGATGCAAAGAACGCAGTGCCGGTCAAACCGATCGGGCACAAGTCGGTTTTTAAACACGGCGGGCATCCCTGGAAAGCCGAAATGACGGAGGCGGAAAAAGACCTGCTCGCCGCCCGCTGGAGAAAGTGGGAAGCGGGGAATAATCGTTTGCAATGCGGCGACTATTCTGAATCAATCAAAATCTTCACCGACCTCATCAATACAGCGCCCAAGAAAACCCAGAAGGAACACCTGGGCTTCCTGTATGCTCAGCGCGGCTACGCGCGCATGTTGAGCGGCGAGTTTAAACCCGGAATCGCTGATGCGACCAAAGCTCTGGAATTGGATCCGAACAGCATTTGGACGCGAAAGAACAGGGCGCTGGCGTATCGAAAACTTGGATTGTACGCCCAGGCAAATGCCGACCTGCAAGTTGTAAGGGCGATGGAGAATGATCCCAAGCAACAAAGGCAGCGCGAAATCTGGGGTCATTATAAGGACGCAATGGAATTGCGCAATCAAGATCGGCCCGAAGAAGTGATAAAACACGCTCAACAGTTGATCAAAGATCAGCCGCATAACACGGCGCCGTACTTCATGCTCGGCGATGCATATTTCGAGCTGGGCAAATTCCCCGAAGCGCTCGCCGCTTTCAATAAATCACTGGCAATCGTTCCCCAAGATCCTTATGCGCTCAATTATCGCGGTACTGCATACGCTCAGCTCGGGCAGGTGGATAAAGCCATCGCCGATTACACAAAGGTGATTGAAATCAGAAAGCGAGCATCAAGCAAGAAATGGGACGAGATTGTCAGCCGCTATGCCGGAAAGTTTATCGCTCCGAGCTTGAGTGAACTGTTTGCATTGCGCGCGGAATTGTACGTGAAAAACGGCGACAGGGACAAAGCACTTGCCGATTGTGCTGAAGCGATAAAACTGAATCCCAGCGACGATCGCGCACGTTTCGTCAGAGCCACTGTCTACAGGCAATTCAAACAAACCGGCAAAGCCTTGAACGACCTCGACGATCTTCTGAAGCTGAATCCAAAAGACGAAAAAGCCTTGCAATATAAAGCGGAAATTCTATTGGACAACGGCAAACACAAAGAGGCGATTGTTGCCATCACCAAGGCGATTGAGCTTGATGACACGGACTGGCACAGTTTTGAAATTCGCGCGCAATGCCATCAATCGGTAGGCAATGGCAAGTTGGCAGCGCAAGATATACACCAGCTCAATCTGCTGCGAAACAAGCATTAATCAAGCGTAGGCCTGGTGCATTTATGCACTGAAGAACATGCAATCTCCATCCTGGCGTCTTGCCATTTCCAGATGCTGCAGCGCTTTTTGAATGAGCACATTCACCGAGTCGCCATCGATTGGAGCACAAGCGGCTCCGACGCTGACTGTATTGAAGGGACGATTCGTGAACGAATGCGCGCGTGCCTGCATCTGCCGGCCTATACGCCTGACGATTGTAAGTGCTTGAGCTTGAGCGGTTTCGGGGCAAACAATTGCAAACAAATTGTTCTCGACGCGTCCGACAAAATCGGTGTCACGGGTGTGCTCTTTAAGCAGGCTGCCCAAGTATGTAATCAGCTCGGCACCGGCCAGCGGGCCATACTTTTCGATCGTGAGATCGAGATTGTCGATGGAAAGCAACAGCACCGTGACCGAGCGCTTGTAACGTTTCGCTCTCACCACTTCGTAATTGAGCTTCCACTCTGTGGCTGAGCGATTGAGAAGACCTGTTTCTCTGTCCAACAACTGCGGCAAATTTCTCTCTAGAAGAAAGCCGGGATCAGTGTCTCTGAGCTCTTTTTTAACAGGTTTTGCTTTGACAGGCTGGCTGGGAAACTGGGTGATTTTTTCCGAAGCGCTGGACGTGGCTTTTCCCTGTATTGCTGGAATATTTGTTCCTGTCTTGGCTTTTATCCAATTGATAGTCGGCATTACTGATGCTGAAAACATCTTCAAATCTCCGCACAATGCGAGTTTTTCATTAGTAAGGAAGGGGCAGCGGGGGGTGCTTTGTCTCACCTTCTTTATGATGATCTAAACCGTCAAGAAAGTAAATTCGCAAAAGAGCAATGCGAAATCGGCGTACACGAAAACGTGTATAAAACGCGCGAAAGACGCATGTGCATTGAAATGGAGAGAGGCAAAAGCATAAACTCTTGCCTCTCTCTTCGCCCATTAAAGGTTCATGTCATTTATTGAACGCTGCGATCTATTGAACGCTGCGATCTATTGAACGCT
>JADYYD010000042.1 GCA_020853845.1 Candidatus Melainabacteria bacterium | reverse complement strand
GCGTAAGACGCCAGAAAAAATCAAAGCGGAAAAGGCTTACACCATCTTTCCGAAAAGGCTTATTTGATTTTCCCGCCACAGCGTCGTTCCAGACTAGTAACGTTTCTGCTTTGACCAAAAACCGCTTGTTTGCAAGGGGATATATGCAGGACGCATATGGGATTAGTCGGAGAACCAATCGCTGTCACCCGATCCTTGCACAGCCGTTTGTTATTAAGCAATTTTCCATTGCCAGCTCATTGAAATCATGCCGAAGCCACATTGGCTGTGCTTAATGTGCCGCTTTGCAAGTGAAAACCCGCGTCAATTCGTGCTTGCCAAGCGCGTTTAATTCTGCCGTTACAGCTATGCGAGCATTGGCTTTGTCTCATCTCTTTTCTGTGTTTTGAAAGATGGAATTGGTGATTGTTTTGAGTTGAAACCGGGGTTGCCAAAGATCACGCGACCCTTGTTGTCATTAGCGGAATTGTTAAACCGGGCTAATAATCCTTTGCTGTCGTATTCCTTTCTGGGACCGGCTTTCGAGGATATTTGCCGCATATGGTCCGCTATCTTGCGCGGATGTTAAGCGGCTCTAATTCCGCTTAATTAATAGTGTTCTCTGGCCCTGTTGTTGATCGAGACCTCTTCTGGTCTGTAGGGTCGAAAACGTCTTCTCATACCTAACTTGATTATTCGGATAGCACTAACGGCCCATTAACTCATCAGAATTCTGCGCTTAAAACACACCTTCTCGGGTGAGCAGTTCTGATCCGCAGTTTTTCGGCCGAGCAATGCAATTCGGGTAGTCGAACTCAGAAAGGAGTGCAGATGATGGCAGAAATGCTTTTGAATTGTGGCTCCTCTGAGGAGGAGATCGGCAGATGGATGTCCAACCTGACAGAAGCTCCGTTTGTTCTGGGCAATGTCGAATGGGCATCAGTTGAAGCTCTCTATATCGCGCTTCGCACGCTCGATATGGTGGAGCGGATGGAACTATCGAAGTTGAGTGGTCTTCCAGCCAAGCATCGCGGGCGCAAGCTTCGCAAGCGCGGTCTGGTGGTCACCGAATTCGATGGGCGTTGTTTCGAGCTTGGCTCGGCACAACATCACGAGCTCGTGAAGGAGGCTATCAGAGCAAAACTTCTCGCTCACCCAGAAAAGTGCGCGCAGTTCGTTGCCACCCGGCCGCGGACTATCGTGCACGAAACCGGTTTTCCGGAGTCGCGTTTCACTCAACTCCCTGCTGTCGTCTTTTGTCGGATTCTCACCGAACTCCGAGAAGAGCTGCACCAGCTAGTTTCGTGAACCAGCTCCTGAACCAAAACGCCTGAAGCCTACAACTGCGGCTCCAGTGTTCATCCAATTCTTCCGAACTCAAGGCTCGCGCTGCATCCCGCAGTGCGCGTTGTGAGTTGGCTTTATCGACCGCAAGGTCAGAAGGAGTAACTTACTATGTCAAACGAAAAGAATCGCAAGTCCCGTGCGCTCCTGAGCGGCACGGATGTTCCGACCGACGAGTACATGCGTCGTGTTCAGCAGCTCGATGCTCTCGAAAAGGGCGAGCTCGCCAACACGCCGGCGTGGCTGCGCAAGGTCCAGGACGACGCGGCGGCTCACACCGAGCGCGTCAACGCTGAGAAGGTCGACCACCCCGACCAGGAAGTCGTCGACATCAACAGCCTCACCCCCGAGCAGCTCAGCGAGATGGGCTTCGACGGCACTGTGTCCGCCGAGGCTCTGCTGAAGCGCTTCGGCATCGCCAAGCGCACTTCGCTCGGCAAGCACTTCGACCCGGCCGACTTCGGCATCGACATCGATGCCGATGACGAGCAGGATTTCCGTCGTCGCGGTCGTGGTCGCAATCGCGGTCGCGGTCGCAACAGCAACCGTGGTCGCCGTGGCAACAACGGGGGCGGCAACTCGGGAAACGGTAGCGGGAGCGGCAAGGGGGCTCAGCAGCCTCAGGGTCGCTCCAAGCCGAAGGGCAAGTCGGGCGGTGGTCGCGGCGGCAAGCAGTTGCCGAACGCGAACGACGTCGAGACCGTTGTCGACTCCTACCTGAAGGGCATGCCCGACCAGGGTAAGGACGGCAACCTCGTCTTCGGCGAGTTCAACATGGAATTCCTGGACGCCGCCAAAGCGAACGCGTTCATGAAGTCCTACGTCAAGATCGTGAAGAAGTTCGCCATCCTGGGCTGCGTCGAGGTGGACGCCGGCGGCCTGCAGCCGATCGCTTCGGCGACCGGTTACAGCGCCTACACGTCCGTCGCCAACACGCGTAACCAGGCGGTCGGCTTCCTGGTGCACCCGCGTCTCAAGGTGCTCAAGGTGTGGTCGATTGACAGCGTCGCCAGCGTCGGCGGCGTCCCCGATCTGCGGCCGGCGTTCTGCCTGGACCTGCAAGACACGGTCAGCGGCGTGAAGTTCACGGCCGTTGTCGTGCACATGAAGTCGATGCGCGGCGGTGAGGCCCAGACGGGTCCGATCCGCTACAAGCAGTTCGACCTTCTCGTGAAGGGGCTCGGCACGGACGCCGAGGTGGTCGTGCTGGGCGACATGAACTGCAAGCTGCCCGGCACCGCCGATATCAAGCCGCTCCTCAATGCGGGCTACAAGCTCCTCAACCCGAAGAGCACCGCAGCCACGCAGTCGATGGGCAGCCGTATCGACGGCTTCTTCTTCCTGGCGCTGCCCGGCACGCTCGGCAAGTACGCCGTGCGGGCCATCTTCGAGAACAAGGTGTTCGGTCGCGGCTTCTCGGACCACGGCATCCTGAGCGCAGAGATGCGCCTGTGTGACGTGACCGGTGCCACCGACGGCTCCTGCTCGACGACGGATGCCACCGACGGTCCCTTCGGCGACGACCCGAAGGACGACGGCAAGGTCGATCCGCAGTAACTGCAACCAGCGTTGGAGAAGAGGGGGAGTCGCGTCAAACCGGCTCCCTCTCTTTCAGGCAGTCAGCAATCGCTGACTGCCGCCAACACCCGCTAATGGAAACCTGCCTATGCCATACCTGCAAAACAAGCAGACCCCTCCAGGCAGCGGGTCCTTGCGAAAGCTCCTGTTCAAGGGGTTCTTCGTGCTCCTGCCTGGTGCATTAACCCTGTGGATCGTGAACTTCGCGTTCAATCTGGCTGACCAGTGGCTCGGTCCGGCAGTCGACGCCTTCGTGCGCGCTGTCGTCCCGGCTCAACTCTTGGTCGGTCCGTTTACCGGAGGACACGTCCCTGGGCTGTCGTTCTTCGTGCTGCTCCTCGCCTTCGTTCTGGTCGGGGGGCTCACTACGTTTGCTTTCGGCTCGTTCGTCTTCCGGCAATTGGACTATCTCATCGGTCTGATTCCGGGAGCCGGCGTGGTCTACAAAAGCACGCGCAAGGTTGGCGACTTGTTCTCCAACCCGAAGGACACACCTTTCCAAAAGGTGGTAATCGTGCCGTTGATGGGAACGAAAGCGCTTGCTCTGGTGAGCGGTCGCACCATCGACGCGGTGACCGGCGAACCGCATCTTCGTGTTGCGGTGCCGACGCCTCCGAACCCATTCTCCGGACTGCTGTTCCTGGTGCCGGAGAAGGACTGCATCGACTGCGGGATGACTGTGGAAGAGGGGATGCAATATTTCGTCTCCCTCGGCATGGTCGGACCCGCTGAGATGTCTCTCACTCAACGCGCCGGTACCGGGCGTGGTGGCGAGCAGTAACAGGAACGAACCGGTGCAAAGCCACGCTGTCGGGCTTAGTCGGCAGAGCAGCAAATGAGGCATTGAACCTAAAACCCGCCGGAAAAACCGGCACAAAGGAGAAACTCCCATGGCTTCGAAGCTGATCAGCTACAACCAGGACAACGACACGTTCTTCTTCGGCAACCAGGAGGTCACCGACAAGGAGATCCGCCACGCCGTCGCCGACGCGCTCCGCAAGAGCCGCTGGTCCAACGGTCCGGAGATCGTCGAGTTCCTGCAGGTGAAGGTGACGGTCCAGTACGTCAACCAGATGCTCGACTTCGTCGACGCGAACGGTTGGTTCTGGGATTCGTTCGACCTGTGCACGGGCGACCACGAGTTCGACTGGAACCGCATCACGCCGGGGCAGTACGCCGGGCTGGTGTGGGACCTGAAGGACGCCGGTCGCACCGCTCTCGGTCTGGCCGAGTGCTTGAAGGACGGTGGTGATCACAAGGCTGCTCGCCAGCAGCGCTTGATCGCCGCCAAGCTGTTCAACCGCGCCGACCGGATCTACAAGACCGGTCGCGACGAGTAACGGCAACCAACACAACAGTTTCGGTAGTTTCACAAGGGATGATGCCGCTGCAATCGGGTAAAACCGGCTGCAGTTGCTGACCTTCACAGGGGTGCGGAACCGACTTCGGTCGGCTTCCAATCCCCTGTGTTTTTTTGTGCTTGCATTACTAAACAACATAGTATAACATCGAGTTGGAGTTACAAAGTGTTCTGCTTCCACTAAACACTAGACAGCATCAGGGTTTGAAAACAACATTTTTTGGTATGTAGCAGTCAGAGATGTGATCAGGTGAGCCCTCAATGAATTTTGGATATCCCGTTTTTAAAAAACTGAATATTGTTTGCGCTGCCCTCCTTTGTCTTTCTTTTTTAGTACCGCTCTCAGCCGAGGCGCGCGTATCGCACGTCGGACTGGCGGCAGGCAAAGTGCGTACTTCCGCTCTGCGCTCGCGGTCATCGCACAGACGTGGGCGCACTGCCCACAGGTTCAAACATCATTCTCGCCGCGGACACGGCGGACATGCCAGAGCCGCCGCCCGTCATTCTGAAGTGGCGATACTGGTGGAAAGCGAAAACGGCAGCGTTATCGCCGACAAAAATTCGGACGTCGCCTTCAACCCGGCCTCGGTTGTAAAACTCATCACCGCCTATGCGGCTCTGCGCAAATTCGCGCCCGAGCACCGCTTCAACACTTCACTTTATCTCGATGGAGAACTCGACGAGGAAACCGGCATCATGACCGGTGATGCCTATATCGAAGGCGGCAATCCTGATTTCAAAACTTCCGATACTGCTGAGTTCATCAAAGAACTGCATGATCTGGGCGTCAAAAAAATTACCGGCAAGCTTGTGGTTGCTCCGTCATTCTCTATGCACTGGAGCGGCAATCCTCTGCAGTCGGGGCGCAGTCTTGCCTCCGCGCTCAAACGCGGACGCGGCGGCCATCGCGTTTCCATTGCCGGACCAGTGGAAGTCGGCAGTGTTTCTCCTACAGCAATGCGACTGGTCACGCATGAATCCAAGCCGCTGAAACAGACGCTCAAGCACATGCTTGCTCATTCGATCAATCCAATGGCGGAGCAGATCGGGCGTTGCGTTGGCGGTGTCGAGAGGCTCGAGGAAGTGGCGGTGTCGGATGCCGGATTGCCGGCCGGCAGTGTCAATCTTTCTTCCGCCAGCGGGTTGGGCATCAATCGTGTTAATGCGCGCGACATGATGGTTTTGCTCAAAGCCCTGCGCAAAGAATTGCAAAACAAGGGCTCCGATCTTACGGACATCCTGCCTCTGGCCGGCATCGAGGCCGGTACCATGGACAGGCGCTTTACCTCACCTGGCGAGCGCGGCAGCGTCATCGCCAAGACCGGAACGCTTACCACCACTGATGGTGGCGTCAGCGCTTTGGCTGGAATGGTTCGCTGCGACAAGGAAGATTTGTATTTCATCATCTTCTGCTGGAAAGGTTCGGTCAACGGTTTCCGGCACCAGCAAGATCAATTGATACGCCAACTGCAAGCCGACAGAGGCGGGCCGCGACGTTTCGACAACAATGTCGCTCACGCGCCGATGCTCTAGCCCGAGGCTCATGCCATGTCGTTTATGCGCGCAATTCAAAAGATGTTCAATCGCAGTTCGGCGGTTGATGATCAACAGCAGGTGATCGAGAATTTCAAGCGCACACGACGGCGGAACAATGACCTTGTCGTGGCATTTTTCGACCGAGCCGACTGGCATTACGACGCGATCAGGCAGAAAGGTCTCGATGAGGGGCAGATGTATGTCCCGGGCGGGATGCTGCTCGGTTGGCTGGTCGAGAAAGAATTCGTCAGCGATGAGATGTACGAACTTTACGGCGAGGAGATCGAAGACTTCCTCAATCAGCGCATCGGACCTGCCGATTTGTATCAGGCGATGGAGGGCAAGCTGCATCAGGACATGCTCACCAAAGAAGGGGCGCGTTTTATGCAGTTTTATTTTTCGGCCGGCAATTATTTCACCGACTACGAAAACACATTTGACGCGCGCGATGGCGCTCAATACTCGGTATCCGATTCCTGGTCCAACTATGAAAAACTGGCTAAGCTTCTCGATTTGCGTTTTCGTGAAGCCGGCTAGGGTCTGGCAAGAAATACTATGCTTCACCTTCTCAAGCGACATCCGACAGCAGTTGAGGCAAAGTTCGACTACACGCTTGTTTTGACATATGCACTGCCTGCGGATGTTTTGAAACCGCTGCTTTTCCCCGGACTGGCGCTCGAAACTTTCGAGAATTCCGGCTTCGTCGCTATTGCCATGGTGGAGGCAAGAGGGCTGCGTTTGAAAGGACTGCCGCAATTCGTCGGGCAAGATTTTTTTCTCACCGGTTATCGCATTTTTGTCAGGTATAAAACTGCAGAAGGAAAGAATCTGCGGGGCTTGCGAATTTTGCGCTCCGATACGGACAAGCCGCTTATGAGTGTTGCCGGTAATCTCTTTACTCATTACCAGTACGAGCTGGCAAGTGTCAAAAGAAAGCGTGTGGAAGATCGGCTTAATATCAAAGTTTTCACGCCAAGCGGCCGAGGGAATCTAGAGGTGGATGCCATCATAGGCGATGGCAAAACCGATGCGGCATTGCCGGAAACGTCACCTTTCAAAACCATCAAAGAGGCGCGTCAGTTCGAAGGCCCGCTGCCATTCACCTTTGATTTTGAGAAGGAAACCAATTCCATCGTTATGGTGGAAGGCGTTCGTCAAGATTGGCGTCCGAGAAACATCGAAGTGGACGTGAAAACGGTTGATTTCTTCCGATCCGGACCGTTCAAGAATTGTGAACCGCGCCTGGCCAGCGCGTTTTACATAGAGAACATTCCTTACTGGTGGAAGAAGGGCTGTTGCGAGAAGTTGCCTCAGGCGAGCGATGCAAAGCGAAGTGCTGATGATTGAACCTGCCAGTATTGATGAAAAGGCTAATTCCCGGAAGCAATTCCAGGGCGTCAAAAACGTCTTTCGCTTCAACTTCCCGATGTACGCAGCAGCGGCTTTTCTGGTCGTCTCTACGCTTTTCTTGTCTGCGCTTATGCCCCAGGGGTTGTGGGACTTTTTCTTCAAGCTGGTTGCCGCCGTTTCGGCGTATTTTATAGTGGTATCGCTTTTGGTATCGCTGTGGGTTTATGATTTTTCCGATTTGTATAAGTTCAATTGGCTGGTTTCATTGCTTCCTGTTGCACCGCCGCGCATTCTCAATCTTCATGCCGGTTTTGACGAGGCAAGCGTGTATTTGAGGCTGCTTTACCCTGACGCACAGTTGCATGTCTTTGATTTCTACTCTCCGGAAACCAGCACTGAAAGCTCTATTGCCAGGGCGAGAGCCGCAAATCAGGAGGCGACTGCAGAGGTTCATTCCGTCGGTTTGAAAGGCTGGAATCTTCATGACGATTCGCAGGACTTGGTGCTAATCTTTCTTGCTGCGCATGAGCTGCGCAAGGGGACTGATCGCGATACTTTTTTCGCCGAAGTTCGAAGAGTGCTCGCTGCCGAAGGCAGGTGTGTGCTTGTGGAACATCAGCGTGACTGGCCGAATTTTCTAGCATACGGAGTCGGTTTTCTGCATTTTTTGCCTCATATCGAGTGGAGGCGAACCATTGGCACATCTGGGCTCAAGCTGATGGGGGAAACACGGATTACACCTTTTATAAAAGTGTTTTGTCTTTGCAAATAGATAGCAATAACACAGATGCTCTGATAATCAACTTGCGTATCGTGGGCGCGAGCATGATAATGCTGGCGATTTTGCACGGCGGATTTTATAACCGCTTCAACTGGAAAGACGAGCTGCCCAAGCTGTCGCTCTTAAACAGGCAGATTTTTTACGTGCATGTTTTTTTCATTGCTCTTGCCCTGCTTATGCAGGGCGTCGGGTGCATTTTCTTTGCCGCTGCGCTTTGTGAAAAGTCGACACTTGCAGCCGCCGTTTCCGCCGGCATGTGTGTTTACTGGCTGATTCGCCTCATTTTTCAATTTGTCGTATATGACAAAAAGCTGTGGCAGGGTAAGAGATTTGAAACCTGCATGCACATCGTATTTACTCTTGTATGGCTGTATTATGTTGTGGTGTTTGGCTGGTTGTTCGCGTTGCAAAGGTCATAGTTCACCCTGATGAGCCCGAAATTTATTTTTGCAATTCGCTGCGTGCTTGCCATCATCTGGTTTTACAACGGGCTCTGGCTGAAGATTTTGCATGTCGATCCTCATCACCTCGAAATTGTTCAGTCGGTGTTTCAGGTGTCGGTTAATCAAGCTGCCGATTTTCTCAACATAATCGGCGGGTTGGAAACTTTGCTGGGCGCAGGCATTTTGTCCGGTTTATTTCACCGCTTCGTCAATTATTTTCAGGTGTTTATTTTGGTTGCGATGAACTCAGTTGGTATCGTCAGTGGTGAAGGTTCGATAGCGGATCCGGCTGGACTTTTGATTATGAATCTTCCTACTATCATGTGTGGCATCGCTGTGGCATTGTATGGTCCCGGTGCATGGTCACTGCGTTTACCGCAGGCAAAAGGGAAAAGGGACGCGGATGGTATGACCGAAAAGGAATGGCATTGATGAGCGAGTCTCAGAAGAGCGAGCTCGACTTCTGGCGAGACGGAAATCTGGGCAGAGGAAAACATTCTTCAGGCTCAAATGCTCAGCCGCAGGTGCTTTTCGGGCAGGTGCGCGAAGATGCGGAAGTGGAAGCTTCACTCTTTCGGTCGATAAAAAGCAAGCACAAACAAAATGTTTTTGCTATAGCTTCCGGCGGATGCACAGCGCTTTCTCTGGCAACGGTAAAAGAGTGCAAAGTGCATGCTGTCGATATCAACCCGGCACAAATTTACCTCTGTTTATTGAAGACTGCGGCGTTAACCAGGCTTAGTTTCGGTGAAGCGCAGCTTTGTATGATTCAAGGTGCACTTCCATATTTTGAGAGATTGGCGGAGCTTTTGCCGCCGGAGGCAGCGGAGTTTCTTCAATCTGCAGACTTGCTTTCCAGTCCGCTAAATAATTGCGGTGTTGTCGATCGCCGGCTCAGGCAGTTGATGTCGCTTTTCTACCTTTCTGTTCATACTAAAGAACAAACGCGGCAATTTCTCTGCTTGCCGACTGTGGAATTGCAGAAAGAGCATTTCGAGAAAATGTGGCGCAACTGGCAGTGGGACTTGAGTTTGAATGTAGTCTTCAGCAAGACGTTTCTTTCTTTAGGTTTTGGCCCGCAGGCCTGCAATGCTCTGCCGAAGAATTTTTCAACCGTCATGAAAGCTCGACTGGAGCGTGTTCTCAATGACATCCCGTCGCGCGACAACGGTTATGTCTGGCAGACATTTCTTGCCGAGTATCCGCGAGGACCTCAGCAAGAAGCGCTTGATGCCTCCTTGCCGCGCTATTTGCAGGCTGCTAATCAGAAGATGCTCAAAGATAATCTGGCGCGGATTTCGTTTTCCATTGACGATGCGGTCGGCTATTTGAGCGAACAGAAGGAGAATACAATCGACATGTTCGCGTTGTCGAACATTCTCGAAATTGTCAAATCGGACTACGGGGTGAAGCTTGCCGAGCAGGTTTCCAGAACGGCAAGAAAAGGAGCGATAGTTTGCCTGCGTTCCATTTTTCCAAAGGATGGTCCCGTGTTGCGCGATTTGAACGGCACTCTCAAGTACAAACCGGAACTAAGCGCTGAAATGGAAGCGAAAGACCGCAGTTGTTTCTGCAATTTCATCCAGGTATACGAGAAACAATAACGTTGCGTTTGGAAAGAACGCTATTCCGACATCGCTGCGGCCGCTTGCTCTTGCGCGATGCTTAGAGCGGCCTGGCGATCTTTGTGTGCTTCGCTTTCCTTGGACAGCGACTCGTAGCAATCGGCGCGATGCATGTATGCTTCTTTGAGATTGAATTCCAGGTCGATGACTTTGGTGAAGTCGTCTACTGCATCAACAAAATGTCGCATCTTTTGCAAGCATAGTCCGCGCTTCCAATGCGCTTCCGGCCTGTCCGGCTCGTTTTTGACAAGCAGATCAAGATCTTCCATGGCTCGCTCGTAATCGGCTAAGCGGAAATGAGCTTCGGCGCGCAGGTAATATGCTTCCGGCACTTCACCGTCCAAACTGATCGATTCACCTATATCTACTGCCGCTTTCTTGTTGTCGCCCAGTTCCAAATAAGCGGTTCCGCGGCCCAGATAAGCGAGCGCTGAATCCGGTTTCAATTCGAGCACATGCTCGTAAATGGGAATGGCTTCTTTGTGATTGCCTAAGGCTGCCAATTCCAGCGCTTTGATAAAGAGTTCGTCCGGATTGGCGGCGCGATCGACTATTACCGTCGCGCTGGTGTCGCTTTCGCTTTCTTCCAGGCGGCGTTTCAAATCGCTTATCGAACGTTTCCAGTCACCGGCTGAATCCGTGTCGCCCCAAACTTCTTTCAACTCGGAATTTTCTTCGATGCGTCTTAAGGCTTTGAGCGCCATGGCGACGACTTCTTTGCCCGCCACGAATTTGCGCTGCGCGAGCCAGTTGGCGGCGTCGGCAGGCAATTGGCTGGAAGGTTTGCCTCTGGATGCGACCATAATCTCGCAGGCAGCGATTGCGACTTCGCATTCCGGCGCTTGCAGGTAATCGGCGGCGGGCAGTTTGGCAACGTTGACGATGGCTCGCAAAATTGCCGAGGTGCTCTCGCCGCTCATAAGTTCTATGAGCCACTCTCTGGCTGTGTCATTGTCAAATGCGCCTACGTCCCAATCGCCCATGATATGCCTTTCTGCCGGGGGAATTCAGGGGTTTCCATCAAAGACTTCGAAGTCCGCCTATTTTAGCAGGGCGGGAGGAAAAAACCCTCTGTTGCAATAATTGCCTAAAGTTCTAAATTGCGGACAGCCTTTTGGTGGTCGCCCTCGGTGTTTGAACTGCCGGGCGCAGGGTTTCCGGCAGTGCATCCTGTAGTGCCAAGTATTGGGCCAGCGATGCGATTACAAAAACGGTTGACGTCCTCTCCGCCCGGAGGCGGGAGATTCCTGGGCTCAGGCAGCATCCAGCCCGATATCTCCACAGGCGATTACGGCGCGTCCCGCCGCAAGAATGTTTTTTGCTGCATTCAAATCGGCATTCAAAACATAGTTGCAACCGATGCAATTAAAGTTAGCCTGTGTTCTTCGATTCTC
>JADYYD010000041.1 GCA_020853845.1 Candidatus Melainabacteria bacterium | reverse complement strand
TGAAACATCATTCGTGCGCGCGACCACTATCGATGCGCTCGGTGACTGGATCGAAGACCACAGCCCATCAGGCAAAGACCGCGTCGCTGTTTTGAAAAAGAGCGTCGAGGATGTCGGCGGGCGACTGATTCAATAACGACGACTGGTTTATTAACCTAGAAGACCCGGAGTGGGTGAGTGCCGGACGACACACCGCAAGAGAATTCTGGACTACCAGCATTGGAAAAAACGCTGGGAATCCCTCAGTCGGGTTCCGAGACTTCAGCTAACGCGGGCGGCAGGTCAGTTGGTGTTTTTGAGCCGGAAACAGTTATTGACGGGAAATACAAAGTTCTTTCCGTCATCGGCAGAGGCGGCATGGGAACCGTCTATCGTGTCGAGCAAATTTTCCTGCGCAAAGAGTTCGCGCTCAAAACAATTCACGGCGAATTCAACGAAAGTGCGTGGCGACGCTTCGAGTTGGAAGCAAAAGCCGCATCGAAGCTGGATCACCCAAACACGGTCAGAGTGAGTGATTTCGGCTTGCTCGAAAGCAAGCATCCGTATTTCGTCATGGAATTGGTAGAAGGCACCAGTCTGGCCGATCATCTGAAATTCACTGGACGCCTCAGCTACGAAGACATTTTTTCGATCTTCATTCCTCTTTGCTGGGCGCTCCAGGATGCTCATGAGAAGGGCATTGTGCATCGCGATGTAAAACCGTCCAATGTTATGTTGATCGGACAAAAAGGAAATTGGCAGAGCAAATTGCTCGACTTCGGCATTGCGAAAATCTGCGAAGGCGAACAAAGCGCGCTCACGCAAACCGGAGAATTGATCGGCAGTCCGCTCTACATGAGCCCGGAGCAGTGCACCGGCAACAAGGTCGATCATCGCAGCGATATCTATTCGCTAGGCTGCACTCTCTATGAAGCAATAACAGGATGTCCTCCGTTTTCAGGCGCGTCAGCAGTGGCGACAATCGGCATGCATTTGCATGAAAAACCGCTATCACTGAAGGAAGCTTCGATGGGAGAAGACTTTCCTCAAGCGCTAGAACAAATCGTGCAAACAATGCTTGCAAAAAATCCCGATCAACGTTTTGCATCAATAAAAGAAGTCGGGAAAAGTTTGATGCAATTACAACAAGGCGACAAAGTAAAAATAAAAGCGCCGGCACCAAGCGAGAAGCAGTCTGTGATTGCGAAACGCCCAGTGATGAATGTCAACTACATTCTCTTCGGCATCACTCTGCTGTCTGTCGGCTTCGCATTTTATTTCTGGTATCAGACTTCTCAACTCACTCAAAAACAAGAGCTTACTCAAAACCGGGAAAAACAAGAAAAACGCGACGAAGCGGCGATTCACGATTCTTCCAAGCCGTCTACCAGCGAAGTGAAGAAGCTTGAAACAGAATCACTACGCTCCGCACTTGGTGCCGCGGACAACACGATTCCGTTCAGCAAACTTCTTCAAACTCCGGACGGAGTTCCGTTTCGCCAATTCAATTTTCCGACAAGACCGCTCGGGTTGCTTGTCGACACAAAGACAGAGCGCCAGTACGTTCTCCAGGGTGAACAACGCATTGTCTGGCACGGACCAATGGAGCTGCGCCCCACCTCGACTGCCTTGACCGATTATCACGGGCTTTTGGAGCGCTTTCGCAATGACGAAATTGAATCTATACACTTCGCAAGCGAGCAACAGTTTTTCGCGGATTCGTTAGACTGCCTCACTAACTATCGCAATCTCGAAGAACTTTCATTCAAGGACACGGACTTCAAAGACGAAGGTCTGAAGGCGCTTGAAGATTTGCAAAATCTCCACTCACTCAATCTGCTGGCCACAGATGTGACGGTGGAAAATCTGGCAAAGTTCGGCCGTTTGAAACAACTGAGAAAACTTTGGGTTGGACATTTCACCCACCTTACCCCATTGCTGAAAGCACTTCAGGGAGGGAATCTCGAGCAACTAATGATAAGGTATTGTCCCCTGGCGAAAGGCGATGGCACGCTGATTGCAGCGCTGCCGAAGCTGAAATCGCTAACTATCGATCAAGGATACTTCGTAGACGGCGAACTATTGCGCGCGCTCGTCGGATGCAAAACTCTTCGCGCTTTAGACATTCAGCACTGCCTGGTTGAGGAAAAAGATTTTGCTACCCTGGGCAAACTTCAGCAGCTCGCCTTGCTCGATGTCACCACTGGGCGTTTCTCCCCTGACCAGCTCGCCACAATCAGAAAGATGCTGCCGAAGTGCCAGATTGTGGCGCATTAGGGCATATATAAGTAGCTAAGGTCGATCGATTAAGCACTTTAGACCGATAAAATTCAGGATTTTGCCGTGCCGGACAAAACTCCTCAGAAGAAGTTCAAAACTGCCGCAACTCCAGAATTGTTTGTGGAGGCAGAGTCGCTCGAACTTCTGGGAGAAACGGAACCGCTCGAACTTCCGGGAGAAACGGAACCGCTGCCGCCCGGCACCATAATCGCAGAGAAGTACGAGGTCATTGAATGCATTAGCAACGGCACGGAGCGTGCGGTCTACAAAGTCGAGCACAAGTTCGTAAAGAAGACGCTCGCGCTAAAAATGCTGACCGGCGAAATGAGCGAAAAGCGCAGGGAGCGTTTTCTCGCCGAGGCGAAAATGGCCTCACTTGTAGATAGTCCAAACATCGCGCGCGCCAGCGACATCGGAACGTTCGGCACGCAGCCCTTTTATGTAATGGACTTCGCGGAAGGCGTTTCGCTTGCCGACTATTTGAAACGTTGCGGCAGACTTACTTACGACGACATTTTCGAGGTATTCATTCCACTGGCAAATGTCCTTCAAGAACTGCACGCCATGGGCGTTGTGCATTGCGGTGTCATGCCGAGCAACATCATGCTTTTGGGGGAGCAGGGAAACTGGCAAAGCAGGTTGATTGGATTTGGTGTTGCAAAACAGCTCGACAACAGTCAAGCCGGCCCGACCAATTTGAAGAGATACACCGGAACCTATCATTATCTCAGCCCGGAACAATGCAGCGGCAGAAAAGTGGACCCGCGGACGGATGTCTATTCGCTTGGTTGCAGTTTGTTCGAAGCGATCACAGCGCGTCCGCCATTTACCGGCAACGATAATGAAGCGATTAGAAAGAAACATATCAGTGACGAACCGCCGACCTTGAAAGAAGCATCACTCGGGCGGGACTTCCCGTCCGAACTCGAACAGACCGTTCGTGGCATGCTGGCGAAAGACCCACAGCAGCGCACTGCCACTGCTCAACAGGTCGCGGAAACGCTCATGCGCTCGAAGCTGAGCGAGCAGTTGAGAATTAAAACAAAGCCTTCAGTGAAACCAAATGAAGCCGCTTTTGAAAAGAAGCTCGTGATACTGGGTTTGGTATCAGCTCTGTGTTCTGGAATTGTATTTTTTATCTGGCTAAAGGCCAACGAACCACGCACGATCTCAAGAAAAGTAGTTCCGGAGTTCCTGGCGGCGCCGTTTTACAGGCAAACCCATGGTAGTCTTCCAGCCAACGAACTGAGCTCAGAATTCACCACCGATGTTCAAAGTGTGCGAATGCAAGGAAGCCGCGTCTATAGAAGCAGCGGCAGGGCGCCTGAAAGGATAGTGCCGGACACAAGCACAGAGCCATTTTTGCAGAAGATTGAG
>JADYYD010000040.1 GCA_020853845.1 Candidatus Melainabacteria bacterium | reverse complement strand
TCTTATGTATGCCTGTGATATTGATGCCACTGCTGTCTTTGCTGCTGTTGCAATTGCTGCTGAATGAGCCGCTGTTGATACGCGTGCGCGTTATTCGGCTGCATTCTATATTGCATGCTTTGCATGTCGTTGAACGGCTGTACATAATTGTGCGATGGGCGTCCATAATGCGAATATTCTATTGGTGACTGAAACTGATGATGATGGCGGTGATGGTGTGGCTGCCGATACCGGTCGTAATAGTTTTGTCCGTAATCTTCATAATAGCCGCGAGGCCCGTGTTGATGATGATGACCCCAGTGGTGGTGGCGGCGATCATTAAATCGATCTGCCATCATGGCACCACCAGCGATGGCGCCGAACATGCCGAGAATATCTTTGACCGGACCTAAATCCATCGGGCGTTGCGAGAAGCGCTGGTCGCCGTATTGGCCCCCGTCATGGCCGTCGAACTTGCTTTGTTGCGGTCGATGCTTTTGCCCGCGTGGAGCTTCGCTGTCCGGACGTGGAGCTTTCTCGCCTTTTTCGCGCTGCTCGGGCGGTTTGTACTGTGTATTGAGCACTTTGCCGTGTCCGAGTTTTGCCAACTCTTCCACGTCGGCAACCTTCAAAACTTGCCCGGCGGAGATTTTGTCCGGATTGGCTTCCAGCCCTTTTATCGATCCTTTGTTCTTTTCGACGAGCCCTTTGACGACGTCCAGTTTGAACTTGTCGGATTTGTCCTTAGTGTTGGAGTCATTGACCATTTTGGAGGCGATGCTCCAGAGGCTGTCCTTGTCTTTGACGGTGTAGGTGCCGGGTGCATCGGCTCTGGTCTGCGTTGCGGCGACCACTTTCTTGTCGCCGTTGTTGTCGCCGGTAAATTGGAATTTGTCGGTGGAGCTGGCCCGCGTCCAGTAATCCTTCGGGTCCAGTGCGCTTTGAGTTTCCGCTGCCGTGGATACGCGCGCCAATTCGCGGGCGTTTGTGCCGCTGTCGTTTCTATTCATCGGAGAAGACTCACAAATGTATTGAGGAGAGTGCTGCGATCGTATCGACGGCAGCATGAAGAGATCGTGAACACAGTCCGCAAATAGCGTATTTACCGCAATCTTGGAAACCTATTTAAAGTTTGATCGCCGCATTTAAGGGGGGTACATTTTCCAACTTTGTCATCTGCAGATCCTTTAGCAGTCGGCTTCTCCGTGTCACCGGCGAGCGCGGATCTCCTGGCGACCATGAGCGGGGTCTAAGTAACTGCAACGCGGACTCCCACGTCGGATTATTAAGCGACCCCGGCGGCAGGGCCATAACCGTGAGGACGCTATCTATTAATAGGGCGGGGAAATTGTCCAGCCAGGGACCGAAAGTTTTGGGATTGGCGATGCGCGCCGGGTGCTGATAGGCGGCGTGCCCTGCCTCCTCGCCGGAAAGGTCGCTGAGCTCGGGTGTGAACATATTGTCGTAATCCACGAGTTTAATCGCACCCGACTGATCTATAAATATGTTTCCCGGCTCTAGGTCACCATGGGCGATACCATAATTCTGCAACTCCAGCATCATGGCCCGGAAGCTGAGGATGAGCTTGTCTATGGCGGCCCTGTTGTTTGCATGCATCATCTTGAGCACGTATCGATCCAGCGGCTCAGCCTGCAACCAGTGCATGGTCAAAGCGGGAAACCAACTGTTTTCGACTTTGATACCCTCGGGGAAATAGTCGAAGTCGACCAGATATCTGGCAAGGGGACCGTTCTTTAGGCTCACGAAAGACTCGTAGCGTCTGTCTCTGTCTGCTGATTCATTGATGAAACATTTGAGGGCGAATTGCTGTTCGCCCGTGGCAATTTGATAGACAATCCCGTTCTTGCCTGTAATCTTATGTTTGATCGGACGGGAATCGGACAGCCGCTGGTCGCGTAATGCTGTGGCCGGTTTGAGAACGGCGAGATCATATTGCTCGATAGTCGGCCATTTTATTTGCGCGGGCAAACGCGGAGCCTGTTTCAAATGCGATGGAATCGGGCGTCCAGCCGGGGCTGATTTAATCGGCTTGCTCGGCTGCTCTTTTGTGGCGGTCACTTCATCGGGCAGCATCCAATCGGGAAGATTGGTCGTTTTTTTTGCGGCGGATGAAACTTCAACAGAGTGAATCTCTCTGGCAATGTCGTTAAGATCTGGCAATCTATCTGAAAACGCCGGAATTTTGCTGAGCGGACAATCGGCAAGGCGCTTGATCAATTCGGCGCGTTCTTTTACCAGTTGATTCGGATGATTAGTCAGTTCGCGGAAAATTCTCGATCTTTCCGTATCTTGAAGGTCCGGCTGGCGGAACAGGATGCATTCATCGCCGCCATTGTATTTTTTGAAAAGCAAAGGGTCACTCATTGCAATTAATAGCGAGCTGTGAATCAGCCAGGCGGAAAAGTCGTCCAGAGCCGGCGAAAAATCTTTGTTGGTCCTTCCGGGGTGCTGGTAATTGGGATGGCCCAGTTCGTTCGAAGGCGAGCCGGCAAGCGCCGGCACAAACATGCCGTCATAATCTACAAGTCTCAAGGCGCTCGGTTGCACCATGATATTGCCGTGCTGCAAATCACCGTGGGCGATACCAAGCTGTTTTAAGTCGCAAACCATGCGTTGAAATCGATCGGCCAATTTTTCCATCTCGCTTTTGTTGCCGACTTGTTTTCGCAAATGCTGATCGAGCAGCACGCCATCTATCCAGGTCATTTTGAGAATTGGATACCAATCGGCTTTCACTCGAATGCCTTTCTCTAGATATTGGAAATCGACGATATGGGGTGAATTTTTGACAGCCATAAAACGGCTCAATTGCTCGTATCTCTGCAATTGGTTCGGGACATGCCGCAGAAAACATTTGACGGCAATCAGTTTGTCTCCGGTTTCAAAACGATACACGCTGGCAAAATTGCCGGTCACTGGTTTTGGCAAACCGATGGCTGTAAGCTCGGCGGCTCCCCTGTGCAGTTCCTCATCAGCAAAGGAGTACTGCGGCGTTTGCACGGCTTCATTGTAGTCCTGAGGTGACGGCCAGTACATCGATTACATTCACTTGGGAAACGTAACGACGAATGTGGTGCCTGTTTGAGGTCGGCTTGAAACTTCCACTTTTCCGTTGTGCGAATCGATAATTCTCTGGCAGAGATAAAGATGCATCCCTGATTTGCTCGAATACTTGCGCCCAGTTTCTCCGTCCCAAAACCGCATGAAAAGCCGCTTCTGGTCCTCCGGCGGAATGTCCCTGCCGCGGTCGTTTATGGAAACCTGAATGCCGTCTGAAACGTGGGAAACATTCACATCCACTGTCTGTTTATTGGGTGAGAATTTGACCGCGTTTTCCAGAAGAATAAGAAAGACCCGCCGAATCCCTGATGGATCGCCATTGATCGTCAGGTTGCCTTGCGGAAAGTCGGCTGCCACGTTAATGCCTCTGAATTTGGTGAGCGGGGCGCATTCTTTTATGCACTCCTCAATCACATCTTTCAAATTGATTTCTGATTTTGCCAATTGCTGCCGTGTTTGATCGTAAGTATAGACATCGAGCAGTTCTTGCGTGACAGCAAGCGATTCTTCGTTGCTCTTCTTGAGCTGTGAGATGGCCACTTTTTGCTGTTCGTTCAAATCACCCAAAGACCCTTCCAGCAAATGTTCGAGCACCAGACGTCCGCCTAAAAGCGGTAACCAGACCTCGTTAGCCAGCAGTCCCATGTAATCTTCTTTGAGCCTGCTCAAGCCCATGGTTTTTTCCAGACCTGCTTTTTTCTTTTGCTCATTAATGAGAGCCGTGCGGGCGAGCGACAAATTGATTGAGCGGTGCAAGCGCTCGCGATCAATATGCGAGTGCAGCAGATAATCTTGCGCTCCGCGTTTGACAGCGTCGATTGCCGCGCTTTCATTTTCCGGCGGACAAATTACAATCACCGGCTGGCTGACCAACTCACTCCAGAATTCGCTGAAGGCGCGCTGACTTTGCCCGAGCGATGTGGTTAAGTCGAAGAGCAAAACCTGATACGAATTGGTTTTAATTAGACCGAGACCGTCCGATAATGTGCGTGCCCAGGTGACCTGGTACTCTCCGCGAGTTTCGTCGACCAGCAAATGCCTTATGGTCACGTAATCGGTACGGTTGTCGCCAATGAGAAGTACGGATACCGGTTCGACGGTCGCCATGGAAGAATCTCTACGAGACAGCGGTAGCTAAATTGAAAGTTCCCCGAAAAGATCTTTTTTCAACATCTGAGGAGCTTCATCCAAGTGTTGGGTTTCAACAGTTTTATTACCGGGCTGAAGGGAAGTTTTATTGAATGAACTGGTAGTGGAGCAGTCGAAGATGAAAATCAAGTATCTGGCGGCACTGGTAGCCTGTACGGTCGCAGTGGGAGCGGCTTTTGACCCTGCATTCGCCCAGGACGTAAAAAAAATCAACAAGTGGTTCGAGGACATCGACAAAAACTATCCGAATCTGAGAAAGAAAGCCAAAGTGGGCGATCTGCAGACCCCCGGCAAAATGCAGACTCCCGGTAAGTTTCAACATCCGGCAAACATCCAGGCTCCGCAGGGTTTTAAAGCGATCAAAACCACCTCTGCTCCCTGCAGTCAGCGATTCTTAGTAGGCGCCGACACGCTCTTTGAATTCGATAAGGCGACATTGACGCCTCGCGCAGAGGAGACTTTGTCCGTGTTGGGACCGATGATTCAAAACGCCGGCGCGCATCCTGTGACTATTGAGGGGCACACCGACGCGGTCGGCACAGACGATTACAATCAGCAGCTCAGCGACAGGAGAGCCGAGAGAGTACGCAACTGGTTACTGGAGCATAAAGTGGTGGAGCGGCGAGCCGTCTTCACCGTCGGCTATGGCGAGAAAAAGCCCGTGGCGCCGAATACTAAACCGGACGGCAAGGACAATCCGGCCGGACGCGCTTTAAACCGCCGCGTCGAAATCGTTGTCGATACGTGCAAAGGCATAGACGAGCCGGCTGTCACCGCTACCCCGGCTGCCGCTCCTGCCGCAGCGGAACCACCGGCAGGGACCGCCGAAGCACCACCCGCCGAAGCACCGCCCTCCGAATCGGCGCCCTCAAACGATCCGCCTAAAGAAGCGTCCGGCGATTCTGCCAAATAGAAAGTTTGGTGAAATAGCATTCGAGAAGAATTCCGCTAAACTAGAGCTGGAAAGCCGTTCGACCGTTTGTCGGCATAATAAGTCCGATAATGGGTAGAATAATTTGGTTGGATTCGGTTGGTATTGGTTGGTTCTGGGTTGGTTCTGGGTTGGATTGAATCGGTGTAAGCGAGGAAAGCTGTGAGATTGCTTGCCAGATCGTTCTTATTGGTGATTCTTTTCGTTCTGAGCGGTTGTCCGTCAGGGCTGGCTGAAAGCGCGGCGGATACTAACGGAAAAGTGCTGGTCGTATTTATCTACGATCCACATTGCCAGTTCACCTGCGATAAAGTGCGCCCGGCGGTGCGGTCCGTGCAGTCGAAGCATGCGCAGTCGGTTTCTTACGTCGAGATCGATACGTCCGATGAGCATGCGGAGCAATCGAAAGAGCTGGCTCGCAAGAACGGCGTGCTCTGGTTCTTCAATGACAATATGAAATTCGTCCCTGTTGTGGGTTTCTTTTCGCCGGAGCGAAAGTGCATCAAATATCTCACCGGACCGAAAACGAAAGATGTCTATGAAGCGGCGCTGGTAAAGGCGATGAAAGCTAAGTGATTCTTTCAATAAATCTGAGTAATAGACAATGATTCCGCATACGCTGGAAGCAAAGCCGCGCTTGCTTGATTCGTTCAGGCTGAGCGCGATGATTTCCGCTGTGCTCGTGTTATCTTACTGCCTGGCTATTTTATTTGGCTGGTACTGTGACATTCAGCCATTGAAGATGTTATTCGGGTTTGCCGTGCCGTTTGGCGCAGCGGTATCGTATATGGTGCTGGCGTCGATTGTGTTGGCGCTGGCGATTTCTCCCGATCGAAAAGATGTTCGCATGATCGCGGCGGCGATGTCGCTTTTGACTGCAATAATCGGTGCGGTGAAATTCGCCGAAGCCACGCTGGAAGCTGATTGGGACTGGTTTTCCGTGCCCCTCTCGGGTGAGTTGGCGAACGGTGTCGTGCTGGCTTACCCAGGGCAATTGACGCCCGACGCGACCTTGGGAATTTTGCTGGTGAGCACCAGCCTTTTTCTTATGACCTTGCACAATTCGAAAGTTGATCCGATATGGCAGTGGCTTTTGACCTTGACCGGCTCGGTGGCTCTATTGCCTGTTGTTGGCTTTTTGCAGGGCATTCCTGAATTCTGCGGGCTCTGGGGCTGCGTCAAAGTGCCCGTGACACTTGCCGCCTCGACGCTTGTGCTTTCTTTTGCTGTTTATTCACTCCGCCCAGGCTCAGGTTGGTTTGCCCTCTTGCTCGAGCCGGACATGCTGGGAACGGCCTTGCGCCGCAGTCTCTTTGCACTTATGGTGCTGCTTCCGGCTTTCACAGTGCTCAAAGCCGGTTTGGTCGCCGCCCATATTATTGACGAGAATACCGCTTCGCCTGCTTTGAGTGTTCTCAATTTGCTCGCTGGTGTTTCAATTGTCATCTCGCAGTTCGTTTATGCCTACAGGCGAGAGCAAAATCTGCGGCGCGACACGGAGCAAAAGCTTGCCGATCTCTCTTCCGAAATGTCCCAGCGTGGTGCCAAATCTGGTGGCACGAGCATGGCGCTGGCCGGTTTCAACACGCGCTATGCAATCTGTCCGAAGTGTTCTAAGCAACTGGCTTTCAGCGTGCTCAATTGCCCAGATGACGGAGAAGAGATGAAAATCGTCGACAAGTTGGAAGGCCAGATTTTGGACGGCAAATACAAAATTGTCGAATTCCTTGGAGCCGGCGGCATGAGCACTGTTTATAAAGCCAGGCATATTGTGCTCGACAAAATTCTCGCTCTTAAATTGCTGCAGCCGCACCTTCTCGGCAATGCTCGTTTCGTCCAGCGTTTTCAACGCGAGGCACAGTCAATGGCTCGCATGCAGCATCCCAATCTTTTGACCGTGCATGAATGCGGTTTTCTCGAAGGCGTCCCTTTTTTGCTGCTCGATTTCGTCGACGGCAAAGGGCTCGATGTGCTTATTCAAGAACGAGCTCGATTGTCGGTCGGGCAGATGCTCGCGATCGTTTTGCAGGTTGCGGAGGGTTTGATAAACGCGCACGACAACGGAATTGTTCACCGAGATATAAAACCCGCCAACATCATGATCAGCGAAAGTGTAAAAGGGCGCGAGCTGGTAAAAGTTGTTGATTTCGGTCTTGCCAAAATGCTCGAAAGCGAGGATGCCGGTCAGGCGCAGCAGAAAATTTCGCGCGAAGGAGCCTCGGCCGGCAGCCCGATGTACATGAGCCCCGAGCAATGCGTAGGAGATCCGGCAGATGCGCGGACAGATATCTATGCAATCGGCTGCGTGATGTACGAGTGTCTGACCGGACAGCCACCACTTTTTGGTGCTTCAATTTTAGAGACGTTCAACAAAGTGATGAATGAAAAACCGCAGCCTGTCTCTGTGACTGCCGAGGTGCCTGATGAATTAGACGCACTCATTCTCAAATGTCTGGAGAAACGACCCGAAAACAGGCCGAATTCTGTTTTAGAATTGAGAAATGCGCTCAAGGAAATTAAGGAGCGCATTGCCGGAGCGAGACGGCCTGTCAGCCCGGCATGAACTTGAACTGAAATTACTTTTCAGTTTTGCCCTGCGATTTCGAGCCGCTTGATTCAGGACCGTTCAGAAAATCTTTTGCGAAACCTTGAATATTGTCCATCCCCCCATCGATGACACCAAATCGATCCGGAGAATATTTATATCCTTTTGGAAAAACGAAGAACGCCTCCGGCACTGAGGTTTCTTCCACGCTCAATGTTTTCAACGCTTTTGTCGAGCGGCCTCCCTGAAAGAGCGTCACTTCTGCAACTTCCAACTGTATGTCCGGTACGTCGAAGAACTTTGTCAAAAAAGTGCTTTGCTGAATCGGGCAGTCAGTGAAGTACCAGGCTTCGCTAACGGGCTCTCCTGCCGACGTGGTGCTCTTGTAGCCTTCGGCTCTCTTGCCGCAAATTTGCCGCTTGGTTTTCAGCTTCGTCCAAGTCTTTTGGGCTTTTCCGAATTTGCCCAAGGACGTAACCAAACTCGCTGCCTTGCCCAAATTATCGAAATCCTCTTTGTGGTAGGTTTTGGTCCTCGGATTAAAGGTTGTGAAAAAGCCTTTGTCTTGAGTTCGAAACATCGAGTAGTTCGATGACTTCTCCGATACGACTTTTGTCATTGTTCTTGCCGTGTAAACCGTTACATCTCCTTGAACGGGCGAGGTTTTTTTGAGCTTCCAGACAGGCACGGCTGAATGCGCAGCGGTCTGCAGGGCGAAAACTGCGAGCAGCGGGCATAGCAAGAGCTTATTCAAACAGGCGTCCTCACCTACTTGAACTGCTATACCCGCTGTGCTGCAGTTTGGCTCGATGAAAATTAGAATATCGGCAAGCTGGGGAATGTTCCTGACCACTGACCGGGCTCTGACGAGGTCGATTGAGCAAGATGGAATTGAATCAAGGCTTGCTCAATATTTAACTGGCGCTCGCGGAAAAGTTTGTAAGTTCTTCCCGCTCTTTGCACCATAATCTGCTGTTCTTCCGACAGAAAGCCGCATTGCAAGAGCAGATCGCGCACGTCTTCGGGCAGCCGCGGCGAGCGCGGCGTAGCTTTTAACTCCTGCCACGTTTCTTCCAACTGAGATTCGAAACGGTCTTGCGGAATATTTGCCTGAGCTGTTTTGTCTTGCGGGCTGGGCAAAACATTCGCCAGTTTCAAAAAATAGTAGAAGGTCAAATTGCGCTCGTCTTGCGGCTCGGGCGTTGAGGGCACATCTTCGGAAACTCCGACCTGCGCTCGCAATCGCCTCAGTTGCTCGAGTCCTTGATTGATGGATATTTTTTCCGTGCGAATAAGTTTTTGAACTTCGAGCGCTGCGTAAACTACTTGCGCTTTGACCCAATTGAGTTCAATCAAAGATTCGCCCAATTGCTTGTTTTGCTCCTTGCTGACGCAAAGCGCGAGTTCAATATCTTTGTCTTCGATAAAGCCGGCTGTCGCGAGCAAATTTCCGAGCTTCGACTGATTGGTGATCGAATCATGTCCGACATGCGTGATAACTTCCAGGCAGCGACGCGCTGAATAAAGTCTGTCGATGGCTTCTTCTCGATCGATGTCGCCGATGCGCACTTTTTCTTGCAGGCTGAGAGCGTGGTTGACGAGGTCATGATGGGCATCAGCCAGAGTGACTAACACTCGGCCCAGATGCAGACCTGTTTGTTTGGTCAAATTCAATCGCGATTTGATATGCTCGCGCGGCAGCGACTCGCTCTCGACAAGGTAGTCGCCAAGCCTGTTGCGAGGTTTTGATGCCGCCTGGATGCCGAGCAGATCCATGGCCAGCCCGAATGAGATGCGTTTTTTCTTGACCAGGCTCATGGCGCTGCTGGACTGTTCCGACGTAATCAGTTGGTCGCGCAAGAATGACTGTGCCGCAATCGCTGAATGCAGAGTCTCGGGATCAACGATGTCCAGCATCGTCAGAACGAGCCCCAAAGGCAGATCGCGATTTAGTGATTCGGCAACCGCCGACTCCATCTGTTGTCTTGAGGCCAGTTGCCAATCGACCAACAGTTCTCCAAGAAGAGAATTGGTATTCGCCATAGCTTAGATTCCTAACGTGTCAAGTAGCCGCTTAGATCGAGATTGCCCTTTTAATGTAACTCGGTACCGATATGACCGCCGGTTTTAACGCCAAATTCGCCGATTTCCCATTATTTCACCCGCTTGGGGGACGATCTTGGCACGCTGGTTTCAAGTTTATACTCTCAGAAATGACGTTTGTGACCAAAAAGCTGAGGCCGGTTGCCTTCAGCCATGTCTCTTAATTAACTCCTTAAATGGTGAAACTCCTTTTTAAAGGGGGTAAGCAATTTTTGGAGGTAAGGGGCCGTGAGCGGCGACAATTTGATAGGAACCAGCATCGGCAATCGCTATAAGGTCGAGTCCGAACTCGGCAGGGGCGCGCTTGGCGTCGTCTTCAAGGCGAAGGACGAAATGCTGGACCGGCATGTTGCCGTAAAGGTCATGCAGGAAAAGCTCAACGCCGACAACGTCGCCGCTCTCAGATTTCAGAGAGAAGCGCGCCTGGCTGCGTCCTTGCAGCACCCCAATATTGTTACCATCTTCGACTTCGGGGTGTTGGAAGACAACCGCCCTTACCTGGTTATGGAATGCCTGGCGGGAGAGACCGTTGAAGATGTGCTCAATCGCTCCATTCGCATGAATGCTTCCAAAGCCGTACCGCTGTTCATGTCGGTCTGTCAGGCGCTTGCGCACGCTCACAAGAGCGGGATTGTCCATAGAGATTTGAAGCCCGCCAACATCGTGCTGCTCAAGGATGACACCGGCAATGAAATAGTAAAATTGGTCGATTTCGGCATCGCCAAGCAATTCAAAGAAAATCAGTCCGATTTGACCGAAGCCGGATCCGTGATCGGCACGCCGTCCTACATGAGCCCCGAGCAGTGCCTGGGCAAGCCCCTCGATTCCAGGTCCGATATTTATGCGCTCGGCTGCGTCATGTATCACGTACTGACCGGGGTGCGTCCTCTCACCGGACAGAATTCTCTGGAGACGCTTCATAAGCAAGTTTCCGACAGCCCTCGCGCGTTCGGCGAGGTGGCCTCAGGAGTGCCTCTTCCTGATGCGCTCGAGCGCTGTGTGTTCCGCGCCCTGATGAAATCTCCCGCCGACCGTCATCAATCGGTGATAGAAGTTCGCGAAGAACTCGAGCAAGCAATGCAGTCGCTATGGAGCCAAAAAGGCGCGGGCGGGCGCGGGAAGCCTGATGATGAGCCGACCGTCGTTACGAAGTCGAAACCGGTTTCTGTTCCCGAACCGTTCGGATTTTCTCCCTATCCGGAAACTCAGAAGCCACCAAAGGTGGTGCAGCCTGAAAAGCCGAGCAGCCCCGATGAAGTTCTCGATCGTGCTCAGCGCGGCGACGGGTATGCCATGCACCAGTATGGAGCAATGCTCGAGAATGGCACTGGTGTTCGCGTTGACGAAAAGGAAGCGCTTTTCTGGTATCGCAAATCGTGCAGTGCCGGGTGTCCTGAAGGACAAAACGAAATGGCGTCCATTTACCAGTGGGGCGCGCTTGGTGTAGAAGCCAACGAAAAAGAAGCGATCCGACTTTACTTTGAAGCGGCACAAAAGGGGCATGCCAGGGCTCAGAATTCCTATGGTTATTTTACCGAAGAAGACAATCCCCGCGAAGCGATTCGCTGGTATAAAGCCTCTGCTGAAGGCAGTTTTTCGCTAGGCATGAGCAATTACGGTCGTTGCCTCTACTACGGCATAGGCAGCGACAAAAAATTCGAAGAAGCGTTCAAGTGGCTCACAAAGGCGGCAGAAGCAGATGACACCAACGACGGCGCACAATACATGCTCGGTATTCTCTATTTCAACGGAGACGGCGTGGATAAGGACCTCGTGCGCGCCGCGCAGTGGTACAGAAAAGCCGCAGAAAACGGCAACGAAGCCGCTCAGTATGAGCTTGCCCTTTGCTATGTCTACGGTGAAGGCGTCGAGCCCAGTACTGAAGAGGCTATCTACTGGCTTAAAGCCGGAAGCGCGCTCGGCAACGATCGCTGTGAGGAAAAACTGGCTGAGCTGATCAGCCAGGAATCCACACCTGGTCTGACTGTCGACGATGTCGATCACTGGATGCGCCAATCGACGGTCAACTCGCTCGATGTGGCCGAACAGCAATTTATGATTCTGCTCAAGTCGCCTGCAAATTCCGATCTCTCGCAGGTGGTTTGGGATCTGCAACCGGCTGCGGAAAAGGGCGACGAGACTGCCATGTTGCTCATGGGGCGGTGCTGGGAAATGGGCATGGGAGTTGCTCAAGACTTCAACCTTGCTTACGACTGGTACAAGCGCGCCTACGATTTAGGAAGCGATGCTGCCGAGCAGCACGCGATCACGTGTTTGCGTTCCTGCTTTGAAAACAACATCTTCCCTGAAGGTGCCGAGGCATTTTTGCGCTCTTGCGCCAACAAACGAAACACCAAGGCCATGATCAGCCTCGCTTATTTTTTCCGCTTCTACAATCCGGACGGCCGCGACTTCTCCGAAGCATTGCGATTTTACCGGCAGGCAGCCGAGAGCGGCGACAGCGAAGGCCAATATTTGCTGGGCCGATTTCTCGTCATGAAAAACTTGCTCAAACGCGAGCGTAATCTTGTCATTCGCTGGTGGGACAATGCTCTCGAAAAGGGCTTGAATTCCGCCACGACAGAAGAGTTCGACGATGAAGGTCATAAGAATGAAAGAGCCGAGGCGATGCGCTGGTTGAACGCAGCAGGAGAAGAAGGCTCCTGCGAAGCATTGCGCCTTTTGTCCAGCATGTACCATCGAGGTCTGCTTGTCCTCAACGATTCTCAGCAGTCAGTGAAGCTGCTAGCGCGGGCCGCGGATATGGAAGACATGACGGCGCAGGGATTGTTGGGAGTAATTTTTCTCGAAGGAATCGGTGTCGAGCAAAATGAGAAGCAAGGCATCGATTGGCTCGAGCTGGCATCCGAAGCCGGCAATTCCTTTGCGCAATGGAATCTTTCTCTGGCTCTCATTGAGGGCACCGGTGTGCTGGTCAATCGACCGCGTGCCAAAGCACTGCTGGAAAAATCCGCCGAAGGTCAGTTCGCGCAAGACAAATTCTGGTCGGAGGATGGTTTTGCACCCCGCTTCAGTAGATTGGTCGAACTGTTTCAGGACCTTGCCGGTCGAGGACAGGTGGATGCGAATTACTGGTTGGGCATTTGCTACGAAAAAGGTTTGGGCTTGACCGCTAACCGCGACAAAGCGCTTGAACTCTACCTGCGCGCCGCCCGTGAAGGATGCTCTCAGGCGCAAGCTGCATTCGATCGCCAGCCTGAGAATCTGAGAAAACTCGCAGAAAAACGATCCAGCTCAACGAAGGAAGCTGCTGAAGTAAACGCCGAGCGCGTAGGCATTTCACAAGCGATTAAGGTGGTGCGCGATGCGGACACCGTCATTAATCGCCTTAAATTGTATGAAGCACTCAATGGCGGGGAAGTCGTTCTTCCCGGCGCAGACAAAGGCAACGGCAATCAGCCGCTGACGATTACGAACGCGCGCGGAGAAGTAGGCATAATGGTTTTCAGCGGCAGGAAAATGATCGAAGCTTGGGATGGTGAAACTGAATTTGTATGCAGAACTTTTACCATGCGCGATTTATGCTCTATTGCTCTGTCAAAGAGCATGGAAGCCGTTATTTTAGATGCAACCAAAACGGGCGGTGTAATTCTGCGCAAGTGGGAAATGGACGCTTTTGCAAAAGGCCAGTTGCCGATCGAAAGAGGTAAAAACTGGACCTGGGCGCAAGTGACGATCAGCAGCGGCGCTCAAATTTCCCTGCATTGCGCGGACGCCGATACGGTCGCGCGCTGTGGTGCTTCATTGAAGAAGGTTTTGGAGCGCCACCAGATGGTTAAGCGCGGCATGATATTCAGTTGTTTCTTCGAGCCCATCAGCGAACAAGAGCAATTGACCGTTGGGATTGAACCGCAGCCAGGTGCAAATAAGGAACAGGCGCAGGAACTGAACAGCGAGTTGGCGGCTCTCGATTTGAAGTCGGATGCCGGCTTGCCGTTAAAGGTCGTATTCATAACCAATCCTGTCAGTGTGGAATCGGCATTGAAAAATTCCAACGTCTTATTTGAGCGTTAGAAAGCGCCACCGGCAGTAGTGTTATTCCCGATAGCGAAGCGAGAATGGAAAAAATAACCAGTTTTTCTTACCATCAGACCGGCGGTTTCGCAGCAGTTGATAAGACATACTCAGTCAATCTTGCTGATATGAAAGAAGATGACCGCGAGAAGCTGGAGCGCCTGATTGCCGCCAGCGGACTTCTTTCTATGAAAAAGAAGAAAAAGACGACGCCCGGTGCTGCCGATATGTTTCTCTACGAACTGACGGCGAACGATGGCAGCGGGCACAGCGCCACCTATGACGACGGGCAACTGCCGGATGCATTTCGTCCGTTAGTTGAATTCGCCCAGGCGCGGTCGACTTCTAACAGATAGCGTAAGTTTCCAATCAAACTTCCGCCGTTTCAACCACCTTTGATTTTTTCTTGCGATTGCTGGCCAAATTGAGACTTTCTACAAATACTGAAAACGCCATTGCAGCATAGATGTAGCCTTTCGGAATGTGATGACCGATGCCTTCGCCGGCGAGCATGACGCCGATTAGCAGCAAGAAGCTGAGGGCGAGCATTTTTACGGTGGGATTTCTGTGAATGAATTCGCTGACGGGATTCGAGAAGACCATCATGATCACAACCGAGATCATTACCGCAACGATCATAATCCACAACTGGTCCACCATTCCCACGGCCGTAATCACGGAGTCCAGAGAGAAGACTATATCCAGAATCATAATTTGAATCAAAACGCCAACAAAAGAAGGGCGGCTTTTCATCGCCAATTCCTCATCCTCGAGCCCTTCGATTTTTTCGTGAATTTCTTTGGTCGCTTTGGCGACAAGAAATGCGCCGCCGCCGATAAGGACGAGATCGCGACCGGAAAAGCCGTGATTGAAAAGCGTAAACAACGTCGATTTCAATGACATTACCCAGGAAAGCGAGAAGAGCAGCATGATTCTTGTGATCATTGCCAGAGCCAGCCCGATCAATCGAGCTTGCTTTCTCTGCTCCTCCGGTAAGCGGGTTGAAAGTATTGATATGAAAATGATGTTGTCGATACCCAGCACGATTTCCATGGCTGTAAGCGAAACCAGTGCCGCAACTATCTCGGTATCAAGAATCAAAGTATCCAAGCTTATTTATCCCACGCTGGTCAAATTAGTCGGTGTATCGGCACAGTATAGACTTCCTGCGCCCTGTATCCAATTCGATATTTATAGATTTAGACGTTCAGTTGTGGGAAAGTTCCGGTCCAAGACTTCGGATCGGCATCTTCTTCTTGCATGCGGTGGAACTGTATCAGGGCTTGCTCAATATTCAAGCGGTCGTCCCGAAAGAATTTGTAAGCCATTGCAGCATTTTGAACGGAGTTCATTTGTTTGTCGCTAAGAAATCCTGAGCGCTGCAGAATTTCTTTTACATCCGGATGAATTCGTTCGGCTGACGGCATCGCCATGTAAAAGGTGGCGCGCAATTCTTGCCAGGTTTCATCCAGTTGATTGTCAATTGCAGGATTAACTTCCGGCGCCGGTGCATTCTTGGAGTCGGAATTCTTGGGCATGCAGTTAGCCAGTTTCAAAAATGACGAGAAAGGCACCGATGACCTGTCCATAGGAATGGTTCGCAAAGTTCCTGTTCTGTCGTTTTCGTCATCCGAACCTGACAAAAGTTTCTTGAGCTGATTCAATCCCTGGTTGAAACTGAGCCTGTTGGCGCGGATCATATGCTGCACTTCCAGCGCGGCATGGACCTCGTAAGGTTTGATCAAATTGAGCGACGTAAGAGCCTCGCCCAGCGCTTTGCCTTCGGCACTGGACATGATCAAAGCGTACTCGACATCCTTTACGGAGATAAGTCCCGCCATATTAAGCAATTGCCCCAACTGGGTCCGCTGTTCCATTAAAGACTGGCTGACGCTCGTGATGACTGCATTATTGCGTTTGGTCGCATAGAGCTGGCTGATGGCTTCTTCCCTTGAGATGACACCGGAGCGCACCTGCGTCTGCAGGCGAAGGGCAACGTCAATGACATCCTTGGGCACGTCGGACAGGTTGGAAACCACGCGTCCGAGCGGAAGACCCGTTTGCTTGGCGCAATTGAGCCGAGATTTCAACAGGTCGCGACTGATGGTGTCGCTCTCCTGCAGTAGTTCTCCCAGTCTGCAGCGTTTTTTAGAACCCACGTCTATGCCGAGCAGATCGAGAGCCAGGGGGAATTGAATGCGTTTTCTCAACACAACTGCCATGGCCTCGCGGGCGTGTTGCGGCAATATGATTGAATCTCGCATCAGTGCTTGAGCCGTCACGGCGTTGTGAAGCAGCTCCAAATCTACGACTCCGTGCAATCTGAGGGCCAGACCGAACGGCAGCGAAAGGCGGCGCGCGTCGGTAAGCGCTGCGTTTCTGTCTTTCTCAGAAACTAGCTGCCATTGAACCAACAGTTCTCCAATCGGAGGAATGCCCGTTGATTTGTCCATGGATTGTGGTCTGGGATCTAGCTGCAAGTGGGGAATCCGGGGCTCCAATATTTATATTATGCCCGAATTGGCGCGCGTTTCGCCGCCTGGAGCCGTAAGTCGAATCGGCACGGAGGTTTCCAGCCTTAACCGAGCCGGAAGACCATTTGATGGACTCTTTGAGAGGTGTTTCCTCTGTCACTAAGGATATCGTTGTCCTTGGCTCTTGCTAATTTCGACTTTGGGGCGGACGGCGGGCTTCCCGGTGTTTTGCGGGTCCGGTTTTGGGGGATGCGGTGGAACTGTTGAATTCAACAGTTACCCGCGGGGGCGTTTTCCTTATTGTGTGTACATCGACGGACGAGTCGATGCCCCAAGCCCACCCCACCGATGATTACCGCGAGGATCGCTTCTATGTCTAAGTCAAACCCGCTCGAAATTCAATTCAACGACAACAGCAAATTCGACGCCAAACATGCTGTGGAAGACGCTCAGCATCTGGCGAGCGAAACCTGGGGAATGATGCAATCCCATGGTCCGATTTTGGCGAGAGAGGTAGCGAAAAATCCACTGGCAGCGGCAGAAGTCGGTGCGGCGGTCGGATTCACCGCTGTGGCAGTGTTGGCCGAAAGCCCGGTGATAACAGGTCTGGCAATTG
>JADYYD010000039.1 GCA_020853845.1 Candidatus Melainabacteria bacterium | reverse complement strand
GATGTCCAGCCCGGCAGCTTGTCGGTCACATTGCCGGGTGGAAAGAACTATAAAGCCGATGTGGAATATCTGGACCCCAAGACCGAGCTGGCCGTACTGAGGCTGCACCGCCGCCCTAACGAAGTCTTCAAACCTCTGCCTATGGCGGAAAGCAGCGATCTTAGCAAGGGTGACAGGGTGGCCGCGCTCGGATATCCGCGTGGGGTGAATGAAGTCTTCATGTCAGTGGGAGGAAGGTGGCAGCGCCCGCAAGCTTTCGAGTCACCAAGCCAGTTTGCGCAAAATAAATGGTTTTTGGCATCGGATGGCTCGGGCTTTACGCCGGGTGGATTCGAGGGCAAGGTCACTCTTTCCTCGATGCTCTACGACCAATACGGCAGAGAAAGAATACGCGGCGGTCTTTTGCCGGGCGAGGATCCGAACCGCAAGGTCATTGCGACCGATTTGAAAGTGGAGCCTGGCAATTCGGGCGGACCGCTGCTCAATCAGGAATTCAAAGCTATAGGCGTAGTCGGCATGACCGACGTAGTTGGCAGCAGAGCCGGCTCGACGCCGATTGAAGACGTGCGCACGGTGCTGGCGGCGGCACGTGTCTTCGAGCGCCCCAATCCGCCCGCCTACGGAAGTCCGGAGACTTACAACCCCACACTGAAGTTTCCCTTCTTGCGCCCCGCCCCCGCTGCGACTGCGGGCTTTCAAAACAGAATCGACTTCAATCCTGCTGCCGGATTGCAATATCGCCTGACAGAGACGCTGCCGACCAGACGTTAGTTGTTCTCTAGACTTTCGTTTTTGATACTGCCTTGCACTGATGCCTGGACGAATTTGCCGTTGTTGAGATGCTCTTTGAGCCAGCCATCGACAGTACTGAGCGTTTCATCCTGCAGGTAGGCAGTCTCCAGCAACAGGTGACCTCTGTCCTTGAACCATCTCACCGTGCGGTCCTGCGAGCTCAAGTGCTTGAGCAAGTCACAGACGCCGTTGGTCTTCAGCATACGGTCTTTGTCGCCCTGGATAACGAGAACAGGCATGTTCGCAGGCACTTTCTCGGCATAGCTGAGAGTCGGCCTGATCGTCTGAATCGTCTTGAAAAGCTCCCAGGTTGTCATTTTCTTGCGCACCAGAGGATCGTGCACGGCTTCCTCGATAATGCGCGGATCTTCGGAGGCGAATTTTTTCATGTAAGGAACGAGATTGACCTGGCGATAAAGGTTGTGAGTGAGGAGGGAAACATCCCAGAACACTCGTGGAACCATGTTGAAGCGTCTTTTGATCGCCGGGCTGGAAAGAACTATGCCATCGACCGCTCTGGGGCGCTGACCGACGGAATATAGAACCATGTCGGCGCCTAAGCTCTCTCCTATCATATAAAGAGGAAGGGACGGATAAGTCTGTTTTGCCGAATCAACAAGTCCAACAAGGTCGCGGCGGCTCTTTTGATAACAGACTTGGGCGCCGCATTCATTGCAATGACGCTTTGCAGAGGGAGCTTCAGTCCAACGTCCGTAACCATGCAGATCAGGTGCCAGCACTATAAATCCCTGGTCAGCCAAGTGCCGAGCCAGCTTGTCGTAAATAGCGCCATGCATGGTCAAGCCATGAACCAGAATCGCCACGGCCTGCGGCTCGACAGCATCGCTCTTCCATTCATAGACCGGCAAGCCGACTTGTTGAGCCAGTTTGGCTTCGTCTTGCCTGACTACTCCAGCCATTGACTGGCTGGGAATGAATGAAGCGATAAGTGCACTCAAAACGCAAACGCGCAGAAACTTCGCGCCAAGGTGAAGCAGAGTCTGCCTCTGCGGCAACAATGACATATTGACCCCCCTGACCCAACCTGACCTGGTTAAACAAGCCAACCAGATAGATTTGGGCTAATTAAAATCAGCCTTCGCTTAAAACGCAGTCAGCCATCGACTGCTCTTATTTCTATTTCTGCCAGGCTGAGAGGATTTCAAAACGATATCAAGAGAAAAATTCTTAGTGGCATAAGTCTCATCTCGATTTGTTTTGCTTGAGCCTCCCACAGGTTCAGTCAAGAGCCCTGCTGGATGTAAGATCGGATGGCTGACGGAGAGCCAAAAATTAAGATGCAGGGAAAACGAAAAGACATCAAAAAAATCCTAGTGTTAGGTGCCGGACCAATTACGATCGGTCAAGCTTGTGAATTCGACTATTCAGGCACCCAGTCCTGCAAAGCATTAAAAGAAGAGGGTTACGAAGTCGTTCTCATCAACTCCAACCCGGCCACCATAATGACGGACCCGGAAGTTGCCGACCGAACCTACATCGAGCCTGTCACTAAAGAAGTAGCAATGGCGGTCATCGCCATCGAAAAGCCGCAGGCGCTCTTACCGACGATGGGCGGTCAGACGGCTCTCAATGTCGCGGTAGAACTGGCAGAGTGCGGCTTTCTCGAAGAGCACAAAGTCGAATTGATCGGTGCCAAACTGAACGCCATAAAATTGGCGGAAGATCGCGATTTGTTCAAAAACAAAATGCAGGAGATAGGGCTGTTCGTGCCTAACTCCGGCATTGCGCACAACATTGCCGAAGTGGACAAGATCGCGCAAGAAATTGGTTTTCCGATAATTATTAGACCCGCCTTTACGCTCGGTGGCGCCGGCGGTGGCATCGCCTACAACCACGAAGAATTGCACGATATCGCGCTGAATGGACTGAACGCCAGCCCGGTGAGCGAGATCCTCTTGGAAGAAAGCGTGCTCGGCTGGAAAGAAATCGAGCTGGAGGTCATGCGCGATCGCCTGGACAATGTGGTGATTATTTGCGGCATTGAGAATTTCGATGCAATGGGAGTGCATACGGGAGACTCCATTACCGTAGCGCCGGTGCAAACCTTGAGCGATAAGGAATATCAGGCACTGCGCAACGCGGCTATAAAAGTAATTCGTGCCATCGGTGTCGATACCGGCGGCTCGAACATTCAATTCGGCGTGGACACAGAAACCGGCCGCATTGTCGTGATCGAGATGAATCCTCGCGTCTCGCGCTCATCCGCATTGGCCAGCAAAGCAACCGGTTATCCGATCGCCAAAATTGCGGCCAAACTGGCCATCGGGCTGACGCTCGATGAAATTGCCAACGACATCACCGGCACAACGCCAGCTTCATTCGAGCCGGTTCTCGATTATGTCGTAGCGAAAGTGCCGCGCTTCAATTTCGAAAAATTCCGTGGCTCCGATACTACTCTTACGACTCAGATGAAGTCGGTCGGAGAAGTGATGGCGGTCGGTCGCACCTTTCAGGAAGCAATTCAGAAAGCGCTGCGCGGTCTTGAATTGGGATTGCCGGGATTCTCCGCCGTGCCGGCAAGAACCAAAGCCGACTTCTGGGAATGGCGCCGCCGCCTGTCCGTCCCTACGCATCACCGCATCACCGATATTATTGGCGCCTTGGAAGCAGGAATTTCACCCGATGAAGTTGTCGACCTGACCAAAATCGATCCCTGGTTTATCGACAATTTGGTCGATATTCACCATACTGCAAAAGCGCTTAAAGATAAGCAAATCAAAATCGACAAACTGAACAAAGATGAGCTCTATGGGCTGAAACGCATGGGCTTCAGCGACGTGCATCTGGGTCTTCTCACGTCCTCGACGGAAGACGAAGTTTATGAGACAAGAAAGAAATTGGATGTGGTGCCTGCATACAAAACCATCGATACGTGTGCGGCAGAGTTTCAAGCAACGACACCTTATCTCTATTCGACTTACGAAAAAGAATCGGAAGTGCCGCCGACGGAAAAGCCGCGCATCTTGATATTGGGCGGCGGACCGAACCGCATCGGGCAGGGTATCGAATTCGACTACTGCTGCGTGCATGCCACCATGGCGCTGCGTGAAATGGGCTACGAATCGGTGATGGTCAATTCCAATCCGGAAACAGTCTCGACTGATTACGACGTTTCAGACAGGCTCTATTTCGAACCTCTCACTTTGGAAGATGTCACCAATATCGGTGACGTCGAGAAACCGCACGGCATCATAGTTCAATTGGGCGGGCAGACACCGCTCAAGATAGCGAAGGGCTTGGAAGCACGTGGATTCAAGATTCTAGGTACGTCGCCTGAATCGATTGACATAGCCGAAGATCGCGCCCGATTTGGAAAATTGATCAAGCGTCTCGGTCTGAGACAACCAAAGGGCGCCATTGCGAAAACTCCCGCTGAGGCAATGGAAGCCGCAAAAGGAGTAGGTTTCCCAGTATTGGTACGCCCCAGTTACGTGCTGGGCGGTCGAGCCATGCAGATCATCTACAGCGAAGAGGAATTCTCTCGCTGGCTCTCTTCGGGTTTCCTCGTTTCGCCCGACACGCCGGTTCTCATCGATGAGTTTCTGGAAAACGCCATCGAAATCGACGTGGATGCAATTTCAGATGGACGTGCCACTATTGTCGCGGGCATTATGGAGCACGTTGAAGAAGCCGGTATTCACTCGGGAGACAGCACCTGCGTTTTGCCGACTCAATCAATTCCTCTCAAGATTGTGGAAGAGATAAGGAAAATAACCAACGATCTGGCGCGAGAATTGAAAGTGATTGGTTTGATGAACATTCAGTTCGCTTTGCGAGAAGAAGATCTCTACATTCTGGAAGTCAATCCCAGAGCCAGCCGCACCATTCCATTCGTTTCCAAGGCAACCGGTGTCCCGTGGGCAAAACTTGCCGCAGCGGTCATGGTCGGCAAGAGTCTTTCCGAGCTCGGAATTGCGCCGCGGCTGCTGCCGCCGCATGTTTCGGTCAAGTCTGTAGTGATTCCATTTAAAAGATTTCCCGGAGCCGAAATTTCCCTGGGCCCGGAAATGCGCTCCACAGGCGAGGTAATGGGCATCTCTACTCAGTTCGGTCAGGCATTCGCCAAAGCGCAAATTGCTGCCGGACATAAGCTGCCCACCAAAGGAAGAATTTTCGTAAGCGTCTCCGACGTTCACAAACAGGAAGTCGTCCTGGTCGCTCAAAGCCTGTATCAGCTAGGTTTCGAGCTGGTGGCCACACGCGGAACGGCAGCCGCCATCAAATCGGCCGGCGTGCCTGCAATGGTGGTCAACAAAGTGTCGGAGGGTCGTCCCAATCTGGTGGATCGCATCAAGAACGGCGAAATCCAACTGGTCATCAACATTCCCTCTGGACGCACCGCCCGTGATGACGACCAATTGATCAGGCGCGCCTCGGTCAATTACAACGTCCCGGTTGTGACCACGCTTGCAGGAGCAAGAGCTACCGCTTCGGCGATTGCGGCGATGCAATCCGGATCGCTGGCTGTCCGCGCTTTGCAAGAGTACCACCAGGGCATCAACAGCCGAGAAGCTTCGAGCGGCCGGGTCAATATCTGATTAATCAGGACTTATTAAGTTAGTCATTGCTGCAAACATAGAATGGCAGGCGGTTTCGTCCGCTCAGCTCGTTCTGTGCGCATAGATTGCACGCCCGTAAGGGCTGTTTGACCGCATTCGTATATAATTCCTGGCTGGATCTCTCATTGCAGTCGGATCCATTTGGATCCACGAGTGCGCCCTTTGCGGAGAAAACGAGCTGTGAACGCCGAATTTGCAAAATACATCGACCACACCCTACTCAACCCTTCCGCCACCGAAAGCGAGATAACCAAGCTTTGCGAAGAAGCGAAAGAGAATAAGTTCTTCGCCGTTTGCGTCAATCCATATTTCGTCAAACAAGCAGTAAAGGAGCTGGCTTCCAGCAATGTGGCAGTCGCCACTGTAATTGGTTTCCCGCTGGGAGCCAATCTCACCGATGTCAAAATTGCCGAGACGCAAAGAGCAGTTGCCGAAGGCGCCGAAGAGATCGACATGGTCATCAATGTCTCGGCACTCAAAGACGGACACATAGATTACGTTACGGGCGAAATCTCATCGATTGTGAAAGTGGCGAAAGGTCACATGGTGAAAGTAATCATCGAGTGCGATTTGCTTACCGACGAACAAAAGGTTGCCGCATCAAAAGCCTGTGTAAGAGCGGGCGCAGGCATGGTCAAAACATCGACAGGTTTTGTCAAAGACGGCAAGGGTGCCACCGTAGAAGATATCAAATTGATCAAAGATGCAATCGAGGGATCGTCCCTCGGAATCAAGGCTTCCGCAGGAATTCGCGATTTCGAAAAAGCAAAAGCATTGATCGACGCAGGTGCTACAAGACTGGGCACCTCGGCAGGAGTAGCCATAGTCAAAGGCTCAGCAGCAGTACCGGCAAACTATTAGAGACCGGCGCCGCGCCGAATTTTTTGTCGCATTCTCACACAACGCATCGAGAGGTTTTCTTAATGACACCGCGCAAACTGGCGACCCTTCTGTCCATCGTTGCTGCATCGGCAATCGCAGCTCCCGCCCTGGCCGATGACGCCGGCAGCCCTGAATTTCAAAAAGCCGATGCGCTGTACAAGAAGCTGAAAATGAAAGAGGCCGAGGCGGCTTTTAGAGATATCATCCGCAAAGAGCCGGACAATGCCAGAGCTCACCAGCGACTGGGCGCAGTGCTCGGCGCCATGGGTGAAGAAGAGACTGCCATTTTGGAAACGAAGCAATCGATAAAACTCGACCCGAAATATTTCCTCTC
>JADYYD010000038.1 GCA_020853845.1 Candidatus Melainabacteria bacterium | reverse complement strand
GATCGGATCCGTTCGCTAATGCGACTGTGCGTGAACCCGCCATTGAGGTCAGAGGTTTGTGATTGCGTGTTTTTCTGGAATGGAGAAGAAAGGGAGTTGATTAGACAGTGACTGAAGCTATATGCCGATTCAATACTGTTAAGCAAAGAGATACTATGTGAACCCGAAAATCACGCAAAATGAATGAGCGCAGTTCTTCGATTGCGCGTTTCGGTCGCCCAGTAGTCCACTTTTGCGCGACCATTTCAACCAATACAAACTAGAATAGTTTTCGCTCCGTGGGTATATCCATGCGCGATTTTGTTTTTCGCAGACAACTCCCGATTCTCACCGCCGGCACTTTTGTGCTTTCAATTTTTTCTGCGCCGTGCTCTGGGAATAAGGGCGGTTGGCCTGATATCGGCAGAGTTCATGGTGAGATGGTGCCGGAAACTTGCATAATCGAAGCAAAACGTTTGACCGCGCAGGGCAAAAACGCGGAAGCTGTGAAACTGCTCGGCATCTGCGTGCGCGACAGACCGGATGTGGTGGCGCTCTATTATTACCGCGCCAATGCTCTCATGAAATTGAAGCGATACAAAGAAGCCGTGAACGACTGCGGGGCTCAAGTAAGGCTCGAGCCGGCTTTGACCAGACCTCTGGAGATGCGCGCGCAATGCTATTTGGCGTTGAACGAAAAAGACAAAGCGATGGCAGACTTGCTGAAAATAACGCGGCTTCAGCCGGATTACACGCGCGCCAATCTGATGCTTTCCAAGCTATATCGGCAGAAGGGGAATGTCTTTGAGGCGCAACGGCATCTGGCGCTTTCTAAGCGCAAGGCGATTGGCTCGGTGGAAACGACAGTTTCGCCTGCCATCCTTACGCATACCTATCATCCAGGGCAGGATTTGATGCGTGAGGCAACCGAGAAGATGGCTCATGGGAAACCGGATCTGGCGCTCGAAAGTTGCAAAAAGCTTTTGGCGATGTCCGATTTCAATCTTGGTGCCGAACACATCGGCCGGTTTGAAGTCTACGAATTGCAGGGTCTTGTGTACCAGAAGATGGAAGACCATGCAAAAGCAGTGGCTTCTTTCGATAAGGTTTTGCAGTTGCAGCCTAAAATCAACCGCGCTTATTATCTGCGGGCTCAATCAATGTTTGCTTTGGGGAGATTTGCTGAGTGCATAGCCGATTGCGATCGAGCCAGCGCCGGAGACAAACTTTTGAGCAAGACCACAGGCGAGCTGAAAAGCAGGGCACAAGCGCGTCTTGCCCGTCACTAATCGGAATTTTGTTTTGAACGTGCCGCTAAGTTATGCGAGCACATTCACATTTCCGCTCGCAAAAGTGACAGAAAAGTGTCAATGGCAGCGGGTTTTGCCTATCCTTAGAGTGAACGCTAGTTGCGCTAATCATTGTAGATGGGCTTTTTGATCCTCATCCTCTAGAACGCCCATTCTTCCGTAACGGATTCTTGACATCGTTAAGCAATGTCACTAAGAATCGCAATAACCCCTCCGCTCTATCTTTTGAGACCGTAAACACAAGTAGACATAGTTCGCTTCAACGGAATTCAACCTTGCTACAGCAACCTTCGGTTGCTGGGGTTGAGACCAGTGAACTTGGAGGGGTAGTTGTGCTTTGCGCAACTGCAAACTCGGGACGCACTCGTTGCGCTTCCCAGGAACGCACGTGTTGCGTTCCGAAAAAGGAAATCCATGAAGAAGATCACCCTGTTGGTTTGCGCTGCCGCTCTCGGCTTCGCCTTTTGCGGTACCGCCTCGGCGCAGGATGTTCGCGTCGGCGTCGGCGTCAGCATCGGCTCCGGTCGCGACGGCATCTCCGTGCGCGTCGGCGTCGGTGACCGTGATCGTGGTCGCTGGGACCGCCACGACCGCCACGATCGCTGGGACCGCCACGACCGCCATGATCGCTGGGACCGCCACGATCGCCATGATCGCTGGGACCGCCGTCCTCCGGTCGTCGTCGTTCCCGCGCCGTGCCCGCCCGTCGTCGTCGCGCCGCCTCGCTGCGAGCCGCCCGTCGTCGTTGTGCATGCCCCGATTCAGGTGACCATCACCGAAGTCGTCGGCTACCGCGACGAGCGCTACATCAGCGGCTACACGAAGGGCTACCAGCGCGTCTGGGACCGGCACTGCCGCGATTGGCGCATGGTCGAGGTCGATGTGCCCGTGTACAGCATCCGTCAGGTGCCCATCACGGCGACGCGTGTCGTCACCGCGAACTGGTGCACCGAGCGGCTCTGCTACGGCTACACCGACAGCTCGGGCTGCTTCCAGCGCGTCAATCGCTGAACAGCGCACTCGGCTTAAACGCTGAGCGGTCTTACTGAGACCAACCTCGGGGCGTAGAGGCGCAAACCTCTACGCTCCACTTTTTGCCGATGTTGCTATTATAGAAATTAGTAAAACTGGCAACCCCCAAGCTGATGGAAGCCTTTTCGGCAAGTTCATTCGTGCGCCGCCTGACTTTCAGGGGCGAAACCGTTTTGGATGGTTTGGGAATGATACCGAATATGGTGCGAGTTCGGCGCGCGATTCCTAATTCTCCAAAAAGCGATAAAACAGGCGCTCGAAAATGTTTTCTCCATAAGGTGAGATCTATTAGTTCGACGGGAATGAATACAGCGGAGGCTCGGTATCGTCTCGTCAGATGGGGCTCTGATGTCATGGATCAGGAATGGCGTAAACTTTTTGATGCGGGCTGCGATGCGTTGATTGAAGGAGACTTCAAAACGGCAGAGCAAAAGCTTTTCGGCGCACTTGCGGAAGCGGAGCGCTTTGGGGACAGGGATTCTCGACTGGCTATGTCGCTCGAGCGGCTGGTCGAAGCCAACTGGTACGGCGGGCAATTCGGGCAAGTGGAAGCGCATGCTCGGCGGCTTTTGCTCCTGTATCAGAATACGGTAGGGCCGGATCACTTCAAGACCGCATGCATCAGCTACCGACTGGCGACTCTTTACCATTACGAACAAAAACTGGGCCTGGCCGAGCCGCTCTACAAGCAGGTTACGACCGTGATGATGAAATGGCTGGGCTCCAACCATCCGGAGCTGGCGCGCATCATGGACGACTATGCGGACTTGCTGCATGCAACGCACCGCAGCGATCAAGCCGAGTATATAAAGCGCTGCGCCGAGTCGATCAAGACCGGACGCTGGGGTCAGCCCGGACAAGCTACGGCATCCGGCGGTACAGCCGCTGCCGGCAGCACTGCTGCTCCGTCGGTCGCGCCCGCTCAGGCAGCGCCGCCGCCGCCCTCACCGGCGACGATTTCTCAATCGCAGCCTGCCCTCACCGTCAACGAAACGAAGATGCCGCCCAAGCCTCCGCATCTCACGCCGCAAAATATTCCTCCGTCCGTCGCACTTTCGGCCCAGCAAAAGCAGCCGATTCTGTTCAACCAGGGCGCTCAGGGCAGCCAGGGCAATCTGCCTGCACAGCCGCCTGCACCTGTAGTACCGGCGCCGCAGCCGGCAGTAGCGGCCGCTCCGCAGCCGTCTTCAATTCTGGGAAGGGCAAGCGGACAAGCTATTGTGCCGCCGCCTCCGCAGCCTGCGCAACAAAATATTCCTGTGGCCGCCACCACTGCGATCACTGCTCCTGCCAATTCCGCAGCCGCAGCGCAGGCAGCGGGCAATCAGTTCGTTCCGCAAGTGAAAGTTCCACCGCCTGCCAACATGCAGCACGTCAACGCCCGCATTACCCAGACGATGAAAAACCTCGATGAGGTTTGGAACAAAACCCGCATGGAAGCTGAGGCACAGACAACGAAGGGCGATCTGGAAAGCGCCGAGCGTTCCTGGTACGGTGCCGTCAAAGTGGCGGAGAAAGTTACCGGCAACGCACAAAGACTGGCTTACAGTCTGGATAGCCTCGGTGAGGTGCTCTGCCGCCAGGAAAAATTCTATCTGGCTGAGCCGCACTTCCGGCGTTCTTTCAAACTGAAAAAAGAAGCGTTGGGACCGGCCAATCCACTCGTAGCATCGGCTGCAAACACGCTTGCGAAGCTGCATTACATGCAGGGGCATTATCGCGAAGCCGAAGAGTTTGCCGAAGAATCAGCCAAGATTTACGAGAGCGCTCACGGAAAAGATCATCCGGATGTGGCTACCAGTCTGCATAACCTGGCGACGCTCTATCACATCCAGTGCAAATACCGCGAAGCCGAACAATGCTATCAAAAAGGTCTTGCCGTGCGTAAAAAGACTCTGGGTGAGGATCATCCGGACACGATTAGAATCAAAAAGAACTACGCCGACTTGCTCACCACCAACAACCGGCACGACGAAGCGCAAAGATTGAACGACAAGGCTACCGGTCTCATCACCGGCAGTTGGTCGGTCATCGAGATTTCGCCGGACGAAGCGCTCACGGCAGATAAGTAAGCGGTTGCTCGCTTGCCGTTTAGGTCGCGGCCTTCGCACGAGCGCCGCTATGAAGCGCGCCGATTATTAACGGCTTTCTTCATTAGAGGTAATCAAGGCGGGGTGGAAACTTCCAGTCTGGCAGTGGGATTTTGTGTGCGGCTGAGCGTTTCGTCTTTGTATTGAGTGTGAAATTCGGAGCTTTGATCTTCAGGCTTTTGCCTGAGGCTTTTGTTAATTATGTATTTGTATCTGTTATCTGAATTTCAAACAAAAAAGAACGTAAATCAAGCGTCTCTCTGATCTTCTGCATCCATCGCCTGCCCTATTCCGTGACGTTTCGTCGCGGGTGGATAGGCGGCAACTGAACAAACGGAGCGTCAGGCGCTTCCAAAGGCCTAATCGGCGTATGCGGCGGAGAGCCTGACCCTCCACCCAAAAATAAGAAGCGCGAAGCAGGGCGGCTTGCCGCCTGAACTTGCGTTGTATGGAGAAAACATGCGTGTTTACTTCTCTGCACTCTGGAAAAAGCTGAAAGGACTGATTGCGGCAATTCGTGGAAAAGCTCCGCCCGGAGCCGCTCCCGTTGAAAGCAAAACCCGTTCCGCTTACGATTCCGATGCCGTCAACGCGGAAAAGGTGCGTCAGATGCTGCGGTCGAAAGAAGAAATCGACTGCGTGCGCGCTTACTTCCGCTTGATCGGCGTGATCATGCGCTACAGGCGCTGGATTAAACCCGGCGAGCCGATTCCTCAGCAACTGCAGGACGCGCTTCGGCTCTTTCCTGCAGTCGAGTGGCAGTACGCTGCATGCGGCTTCCGCCCGGTGATGCCGCTCAATCGCTTGTACGAAATGAGCGAAGAGCCTGCGGTTGTCGTCACGTCTGGTTTCGTCTCTCGCCGAATTGAAGGCGAGGAGCCGGTCTACTTCGGTAAGGCGGTGATTCGCCATATCGAGAAGCTGGCCGCTGCCAACTCGAAAACCGTCACCGGCGTCTGATCGCATGGGCAGAACGTTTCTGCCTGTGCGTGTCCAATCGGGTCCGCTTCCGCGACAGCCGGGAGCGGTTGAATATCCCGCGTGTAAGCTGTCCCAACGATGGGAAAATCCATGAACCGAAAAACCCTCATTGTCATCGCTCTGCTTGTTGCAGGCGCGATCGGCGGCTTCCTTTTCCACAAGGATTACAGCTACCGCCAGGAGCATGGGCGCGTCGTCGCCGTCAACCTGCTCACCAACTACGAGCAGGAAGTCGAAAACGTGCAGGACAAGACCGTCCTCGTGTACTTCTACAAGCAGGAGAGGAATGCTCCTGCCGACGAAGCGCAGTTGGACGTCGTCGAGAAGTTCGCCTGGGACAACGCCTACGACGTCAAAGTCGTGAAGGTGAACATCGCCCATCTGGAGAACTTTCCTCTGATGCTGGCTCATGGCGCGGTGCGCACTCCTTCGTTCGTGTTCCTC
>JADYYD010000037.1 GCA_020853845.1 Candidatus Melainabacteria bacterium | reverse complement strand
GTTTCGACTAACCAGAGGGCTTTCAAACCGATCAGTTTTTCCAGCGAGAGCATACCGAAGTCACCAATCTTGGTGTCATTCAAAGAAAGCAGCTCCAACTTATAAAGCGGCTCCAGCCCTTTGAGATATTCGTCTTTGACGCCGGTGTCGGCCATCCACAGACTGTCCAGCGACGACAGCGTTCCGATCGATTGCAGCGCCGAAGCGGAAAGCGGCAACCGGCATATGCACAGCTCTTGAAGGTTTTTCAAACTTTGCACCCAGTGCATGTCTTTGCCGGAAACTTTTGTGTTGGAAAGACAAAGGCGTTCCAATCCGGTGAAATTTCCGAGCATGGAAGCAGCTTTGTCCGCCACCCTTGTTTCCTCTAAATGCAAATTGGTAATTGGCAAAGACAAGAGCGCTTCAAACGATTTTCCTTCAAACGGGCAACTGTCCAAACGCAATTCTCTAAGCGTCGACAAGCCCTTCAGTTCTTTGACGGCATCGTCGTTTATGCGCGTTTCATCAAGGTGCAATACTTCGAGCGACTTCATACTCGCCAGAACTTTGATACCGCTTTTGGTGACACTAGTTCCAGCCAGTTTTAAGACTCTCAGGTTGTTCAACCCCTGCAGATATCTCAATCCGAAATCGGAAATCTCGGTGTGTCCCAAATCAAGTTCTTCCAGTTCAGTCAATGCGGCGATGTGCTTCAATGCATCGTCGCCTATGTCCGTTCCGCCCAGAAGAAGCCGTTTCAAGCCGGTCAATCCGCTGATGTGCCTGAGTTCCGACTGTTTCACACGAGTGCAAGTGAAATTGAGCGCTCGCAAATCATCGGCGGCCAGCCCGGTGAGCGGGCGCAAATCGTCGGACGCCGTCCAACTCACCATCAAATCCAAGTTTTTACCGGCGGGCGCCACCACTTCTCCTGCAGCTTCGGAGAAAAACTCCTCAGAGCCGCGCTCGTCGGTCGTGTAGAGATGCCCGAACGACTGCTCGCCGGGAAAGCGAAGAACCCTCGATTCTCGATTTTTGGAAACTTGTGCCTTCGCGTCAGGCATCGCAAACTCCAGGGCGCCGTGACCACCTGTATCCCGTAGATTACACGCAAGTCGGTAGCTCGCGCAAAATCAATGTTCCCTTTCAGGGGAAAAACTTCTCCCCCTGGGATGCCAAGCGATCTTAGCGAAAACGCGCTAGCAGTAAAAGCCCGATTAAGCCTGCTTCAGACTGCCATGTAATAAGCAATAGACAACGCTTTTGAGTCAGAAACATTGCTGAAAAACCACTAACAATGGCTTGTTTCCAGGGCCATGTCTGCTTCAGGTTTAAAGCTAATGTTTCCCAGACTTTTTCCGGACAAGTATCACCACCCAAAACCCCTGAAGCTCTCATAGCTTTACTTACACGGTTTTTCTTCACTTCAGCAGTGAAGGGTGGTTGCTCGACTGGCAGGTCAAGGCATTGCGAGACGCAGCCGACTACCAACTGCGCTTCGTTTCACTAACACGCCCGGCTGACACTGCGACTTCGTGCGGCGTCGGCTGTGGGCGGATGTAACCAGGGAGCCTCACAACTCCCGCTAGGAGCTATGTTATGGAGAAATTGATTGGAGTTCTAGGCATTGGACTGATCCTCGGACTGTGCGTGCTGCTGTCCAACAACCGCCGCCAGATCAACTGGCGTCTGGTCGTGACCGGCATCGTCATCCAGGTCGTCTTCGCCTTCCTGATCCTGAAAGTGCCCTTCGTGAGGGGCATGTTCGACTCTCTCGGCAACGGCGTCCAGAGTCTTCTGGATTCCGCCAAAGAGGGCGTCGCATTCATTGCCGGTGAAGAGCTCGCCAAGTCGAAGTTCATCTTCGCGCTCGTCATCGGCGGTTCCATCATCTTCGTGGGCGCGCTCACCAACCTGCTCTACCACTTCGGCATCTTGCAGAAGATCGTGAAGGGACTGGGTTGGGCGCTGCGCAAATCGATGCGCATCAGCGGCGCAGAAGCGCTTTCCGCCGGCGCCGAGGTTTTCCTCGGTCAGGTGGAATCGCAGCTTCTCATTTCCCGCTACATCAAGACAGTGACGCAGTCCGAGCTCCTGGGCATCATGGCTTGCGCCATGGCGACCATCTCCGGCTCGGCGCTCGTTGCCTACGTCAGCCTCGGCATCGACCCCACCTACCTGCTCATGGCTTCGTTCATGACGGCGCCTTCCGCGCTGGTCATAGCCAAGATCATGATTCCGGAAACGGACCCCGCAGCGCTCACGCGCGAAGTGGAGATGGCCGATGAGCGCACTTCGGTGAACTTCATCGACGCGCTTGCCGACGGTGCCCATCAGGGCGCCAAGGTAGCCGCCAACGTCATGGTGATGTTGGTCGCCTTCATCGCCGCGGTGGTGCTCTTCAACAAGGTGCTGGTCGGCGTCGGCTCGCCGTACACGCTGCAAGAGATGGTCGGCTGGGCGTTCACGCCTGTCGCCTACATGCTCGGCATTCCGTGGGACGAGGCGGTTCGCGTCGGTCCTCTGCTCGGCACGAAGACCATCCTCAACGAGTTCATCGCCTACGTCGACCTCTCTGCCATGCAGAAGGGAGCCGAGGCGCTGTCCGCGCGTACGCTCATGATCACGACGGTCGCACTCTGCGGCTTCGCGAACCTGGCGTCCATCGCCATCAACATCGGCGGTCTCACCGCCATGGCTCCCGAACGCAAGGGCGACATTGCTCGCCTGGGCTTCAAGGCTCTGATCGCAGCCACGCTGGCAAGCTGGCTGACGGCGGCGCTGGCAGGGCTCATGATGTAGGGATTCACATCCTTGGCTCAGGGCGGGCGTCTCGGTGCATCAGCACGGGACGTCCGCTCTGCTCACCCCAAAACCTCAGTGCGAGGGCAAACTATGATTTGCTATTCGATCATCGCAAAACGCAGCGTCGTTGTGACGAATGCGTCCGTGCACGGCGCGATGGCTGTGACCGTCGTCGACGATGCATATCCGAAGCCGAAGCTGGGCATTCTCGCCACCCTGGACGAAGACACGTTCTACGTTCAGGTGGGCGACAAGCGAGTGCCTGTATCGGCGGCTCTGGCTCTCTCGCAGACAACCGAGAAGCTGAAGCACGGCAAGGAGCTGCGCATCACGCGCGCTTCTTTCGCCATCAACGGCAAGGGCGACATGGAACTCGTTGCGGACAACGGCAACGACGACCAGGTGCTCCTGCTCATCGATGTGAGCAGCGGAACGTCCGGTGAAGTGACGTACGACTGCCCCAACGGCTTCGCTCTGGTGCAACGCGGGTTTCAAAACCTGCGGATGTTCGAGGGAGAAGAGGAGGTCGTTCTGGCGGCGCTCAGTCGCGGTGAGACAATCACTGCGCGGCGCCTGGAGAAGAAGTACATCTGGTTCGGCGCCAAGAAGGTTACCGAAACGATGACTTTCACCCTCGACCCCGACTTGCATTGCACTCTTGCGAAGGCGGGTAAAACCGGCTTCGAGCGCGTGTTCTAACGCGCAGCGCAATATTCTTGCCGGGCTTCGAAGGAATTTCATTTGCCGGAACAAACGACAAAAAAGCGGGGTGGGACGGCGGCGGTCAGACTGTTCGGGGCAACCTGGACATTCTTCCTGCACGCCGTTCCGCCTCCTTTCAAGACCGAAAACTCCCGGTCTTGTTTTTTGAATGTTTACTACTACTTGATTTAGTATCAAAAGTGCAAAGAAAATCGAGCGCGAGAGCAAGCCCTGCAACAAGGCAAGGCAAGCTTCTCGCGCCGATCTCCTGAACAACCGCTGCGGCGGCAAACGGTTATTTCGACTGGTAGGTGTTGCCGAGCTTCTCGCGCACCGTGTCCAGCAGCCCACTGAGCGGGTCTTTGTCTTCGCCGCCCTTGAAGGCAACGCACTGCACGCAATGCTGTTTGACCACCTGAACGTATTTCGTCTCGCCGACTGTTTTGCGGGTGATGCCGAGCATCGACAACTTCTCTTCGAAGGAGATGCTGCCGTTTTGCAGGTCATCGACCAGAACCCAATTTTCCGGTACTTCAGCGGCGCCGCGCAGGTCGTAGCCGATGATGTCCGTGACAAGACGACCCAACCGTGCCAGGTTGAGCAGAAGCCCCTGGATTCGCGTGCTGCCGCCGGTCAAAACGACGATTTCGCAATCGTCTTGCGCCAGTGCAGACAGGAATGGAGCCGCGCTTGGGCGAGCCATGACGTGGAAGTACTGTCCGTCTCGCTCGATAGCTTTGAAGCCTGCCGGGGCTTCCTCACCTCTATTGGCGTGCCGAACCGCAATGAGCGTGTCATTGCAGTCGACGAACACCGTTTTCTTGGTCTTCATCGATGTGTCCTTGATTGGGACGCTGTGTAAGCGTTAGAACACGTCCGGGTTTCCAGCCTGAGAAACTCACGCGCATGCCGAACCGACCAGCCGTGAGGCGGGCAGGAGAAAAGAGAAATTAGCGCTTATGAGATAACCTGAGATCTGGAGACTCGAACGAATGGAGTTTTGAAAAAGATGTCTTCAGAGTGTCAAAATCTCTGCTCAACCGCCTAATATTTTCTCTCTCAGAATCCCCTTTGCAACTTTGCTTTTCGCCCACCCGTAACCGTTTTCGCAATCGAGGAAAACGCCGTCAGAATGACGACAGGTTGGGCGAGCTAGCGCATGTTTCAAATCAGTCTCAAGCGGATATCTTGGAGCCGCCGGAGGCGAGTTCCATCGTCTGGCAGACCAGCTTGCCGCCGGACGTTTCGACAACGCGGCAGGGCACGACGGCAGGCTCATTTTGTTTTTTGCTTCCTGTAATCAGCCATACTGAAGCAAGAATGATCGTGCCGGACAAGATCGTCTGCATGCCGATTGTTTCGCCTGCAAATGCCCAGCCCAGGAAAATCGCCACAATCGGATTGACGTAGGCGTAGGTGGAAACTTTGGAGGCGCTCACGTGATTGAGCAGCCAGAGATACGATGAATAGCCGACGATCGAGCCGAAGACGATGAGATAGAGAACGGAAAGGATCGAACGCATCGAGAAATGCATGTTCGCGACTTGCGTGTGCTCGCCCATCAAGAGCGAGACCAGACCAAGCACAGCACCTCCGCAAATCATTTGCATGGCGATGCCGACCATGAGCGACGACGGTTTTTCCGCTTTTCTCGAATAAATTGTGCCCACAGACCAGCTCAGCGAGCCGAACATCACCAGTGCGATGCCGCCCCAGTTGATTTGACCCGGGACAAGCAGGTTTTGCGGTCCGATGAGAGTGACGATGCCCAGAGTGCCGAGCAAAAGTCCGGCGAGTTTTTTCTTTTCGAATTTCTGCTTGCGATTTTCCAGCCATTCGAGAATGGCTACATAAACCGGCACCATGGCGATCAATAGAGAGATGAAACCGGTGGAAATCGTCTTTGTCGCCATAACGACGCTGCCGTTGCTGGCTGATAAAAGCAGGGTGCCGAGCACGAAGGCTGAGAGCCAGTGCCGCTTATTGGGGCGTTCGTGACCGAGCATCATGAGCACGGCGAAGAAGCCCAATCCGGCTGCTAAAAATCGAAAAGATGCCATCATGAATGGTGGCATAGTATCGATGGCGAATTTAATTGCCAGATAAGTAGATCCCCAGATCACGTAGATTCCGAGGAATGCCAAAATCACTTTTAGCTTTGAGACGTTTTTAACGGTTTCCATTGAGATAAAAGGTTTCCTTTCGAAACGCCGACGGAATTATACTTTTTCCGCAATTGGCCGGCATCCCGCTTCTTCAGCCTTAAGCGAAACCAATCTTTGCGAACGGGCGGTTAAGCCAGAGGTGACAATCGACTAATTTCTTTAGGCTGCAATTCCAACTTGCCTCATAGTACACCCGTCGCTTGGCAAAATCACCTAATCTGGTAAAATGTGTGGTAATTGTGAATAGCGTTAGTTTTTTCCACCCGGGCGGTGACTTCCATGGACGACATTGACCTAAAGCTATTAGCTTCGCTGAAAAAAGATGCAAAACAAAAGTATTCGGATTTAGCCGATCTATTGAATCTCTCGGCGCCGTCCGTTCACGCGCGCGTAAAGAAGCTGGAGCAGCTCGGCGTCATTGAGTCTTATACGATCAATCTCAATCCGAAGCTTTTGGGCGCCAGACTGACCGCCTTCGTGCGCGTCACGACCGAAGGTGTCGCCTGCACGGACATCCCTGCCGCCTTCGAGCCGTTTGCAGAAGTGGAAGAGCTGCATTCCGTGGCGGGAGAAGAAAGCATTCTATTAAAAGTACGAACCCGCGATACCGAATCGCTGGATGTTTTACTCGATCAATTTCGCAAAATTCCCGGTGTACGCAAAACCGTAACCAGCATCGTTCTGGGAACGCGTATAGACCGCGGCACCGATCCGACCGCTTTCAACGCATCGTCGAACGGAAATGCCAACGGAGGCAACGGCACAGGGAATGGCAACGGTCACGAAAGCAAACTGGAATCGAAGTAGTTCAGGATTTCAAACTAGTTTCTAAACGTGCGCATAACATACATAGAATAAGCCCGGATTCGAGCGGGTACAATTTATCCATAGAACTGCAGGTGAGTTAATGCACTCCGGCGACAATAAGCACCAAATACAGTACCTGTTTCCTGCGCCGGACGACAGGACGCGGGCTACTGTTCATGCGACTTTCAACGCCAGCGACTTTACCGATATCACCAATTTGACCGACAAGATTTGCATAGATCTCTTCAACCAACTGGCTTCTTCGAATAGGTCAGATTCAATAAACAGTTCGGATATTTCGGATACCTCGGATTCCTCCACCGCGGCGGCAAACTCAAATAGCCCAAACCCGGCGGCGGCAGAGAATGATGAATGAACGCTGGCGAATCCTGATTCTCGAAGACAGCCCTGACGACGTCAATCGAATTACCGAGGAATTGAATCGCGCAGGCATTGATTTTTTGGCGCGCGTCGCCTCCAGCCGTTTGCAATTCGAGCAGGTGCTGGAAGACTTCGTGCCCGACCTGGTTCTGTGCAAGTTCACTTTACCTGGAATCAACTGCTACGACGCTCTGCATGAAGTGCGCAAGATCCATAGCGCGCTGCCCTTTATCGTCGTGTCCGACCCCGTGGGAGAAGACGCTGCTACAGCCACGATCCGGCAGGGCGCGAACGACTTCGTGCTGAAAGGGCGGCTTGCCGGTCTGTCGGCGTCGGTGGAACAGGCTCTGCACGCCTTCGAAGATCAGCTCGAAAGAGAGCAGGACAATGCGCTGGCGTACAGCCGTTTGCGCACGATGCAGCGCCCGCAAACTTTGACCAGAGAAAAACCGGCAGTAGGCGAGCATATTCGCGTACTTGTCCTGGAAGACGAACAGGTAGACTTGATTGCTCTGGAGCACGCACTGGACAAAATCGACTCCTCGATTACGCTTCTGGCAGTCACCAATCGCAATGATTTCCTGCGCGCGCTCATGGACTTCGAGCCGCAGATTATTGTGTCCGATTACGCCTTGCCCGGATTCGACGGCATATCGGCACTCGGACTGCGCAATGAAATTTGCCCGGAAGTGCCGTTTATTCTCACATCGGGAATTCTCGATGAAGAAATCGGCATGGAAGCGCTCAAACACGGCGTTACGGACTATGTGCAAAAAGGTCCGCGCAGCCGCATACACTTTGCGGTTGAACGCGCATTGTCGGAAGCGGGAGCACGAGCCGATCGCGCCCTTGCGGAGAGCAATTTGAAACGCTCGGAGCTGATGTTCCGTCAATTGGCGGAAAACCTGGGCGCCGCACTCTGGATCGCCTCGCAGGATTTGAGCAAACTGTTTTACGTAAATCGCGCCTACGAGCGCATTTGGGGACAATCAGCCGATACGCTTTATAGAAAACCGCTGGCATTTCTCGATCCTATTCATCCGGAAGATCGAAGGAAAGTAACCACCGCGCTGCGCACGGCGACGGGCGACGACATCGACGAACATGTGCGCATCGTGCGCCCGGACGGCGACATCAGTTGGGTGTGGATACGCACTTTTCCCATCTCGTCATCCGGTCACCAGCTCAATCGCACCTGCGGTTTGGCGCAGGATATTACCGAATGGAAACGCGCTCAGCTAGAGGCAAAAGAATCACAGGAAAAAGAAAAAGCGCTTTTAGAACGTTTGCAATTGCAAATGGAACGCATGCCAATCGCCTGCATTCTGCAAGATGCGGACTTCAATATCATTTACTGGAACCCTGTCTCCGAGCAGATATTCGGATACACAGCAGAAGAAGTGCTGGGCAAGCACCCGCGCGATTTGATCATTCCTCCTGAGAGCGTCGAATTTGTCACCGGAAAAATTTTCCAGCGCCTGAGAGAAGGCGATATGACCGTCAATGGCGAAGCGACGAATATCACTAAAGACGGGCAAAGTATCAAGTGCATCTGGTACAACACTCCACTGCATTCGCCGGACGGTACGTTTAACGGCACAATGTCCATGGTGCAGGACATTACCGAAAAGGCGCGCGAGGAAGAAGCGCTGCGCGCATCGGAAGCCAATTACAGAGAAATATTCGACGCGGTCAACGACGGCATTTTCGTGCACGATTTGAAAACCGGCGCCATCCTGCACGTCAACAAACGCGCCGAAGATCTTTATGGCTACACACGCGAAGAACTACTCAAGCTCGACATCGGCGTGGTCAGCCTTGGAGAATCGCCATTTTCACTCCAAGACGCGGAAGAAAAAATTCGCAAAGCCCGCGACGAAGGACCGCAAGTTTTCGAGTGGCTGTCTCGCACGCGGGACGGCAAGCTGATTTGGGTCGAGGTGAATTTGTATCGTGTCAACCTGGTCGGCGAGGATCGAGTGCTGGCTATCGTCAGAAACATCGATGAACGCAAGCGCGAACAGTTGCTCATAGAAGACAGCGAAAAAATTAAAACGCAAGTGATCGAGAATGCGCAAAATGCCGTTTTTGCATTTGACGAACACCTTCGAGTCAAAATGTGGAATCCACTTGCCGCCGAGCTTTTTGGCTGGACAAACAAAGAAGCGCTAGGAGAAAAAATCAGCTCGCTTATCGTGACGCCCGCCAACCGAGAATCATTCGAAGAGCTTTTGACGAAATTCGTGCTTACTCAAGATGAGGCCTCTCAAAACCGGCTCGCGAAGCTGGTTGCGCAAAACAAAAACGGCGATGAGTTAGCCTGCAAATTGCACGCGTTCGCAGCCAAGTCCGGCGAAACTACATTGTTCTGCGTGATTGTCGCCAACACCGCTCTTCTTCTGAAGCG
>JADYYD010000036.1 GCA_020853845.1 Candidatus Melainabacteria bacterium | reverse complement strand
CGCTGCATCCTGCTGGAGAACGACGATTGCACCACGAAGCTCATCCATTGAGGACTTGAGATCGGCTGTGCTCGCCTTCGCTTCGATCTTCTTGCGAAGTTCGCTGATGAGCAATTGAACACGAGCCTTATTCTGCTCCTTGACCGCCGGACCGCTCTCTTGCAGTTGACGCTCGATTGCATAGCAGAGTTGATCTGCCTCGTTGCGTGTGTCTGCCGATTCCTTGATTTCGCGATCTTGCTCGGCATGAGTTTCCGCTTCTTTGACCAGTCGATCAACATCGTCCTTGCTCAAGTTTGTGCTTGCAGTAATGGTGATCTTCTGTTCTTTATTCGTCGCTTGATCGCGAGCGGTCACACTGACGATACCGTTTGCATCGATATCGAATGAAACCTCAATTTGCGGCAGTCCGCGCGGCGCTGCATTAATTCCGTCGAGACGGAAATTACCCAGCATCTTATTGTCTCTGGCCATGGGTCGCTCGCCCTGGAATACACACACATCGACTCCAGGCTGATTATCTTCTGCAGTTGAGAACACTTGAGATTTGTGCGTTGGAATTGTCGTGTTGCGCTCGACGAGTTTTGTAAAAACACCACCCATGGTTTCGATGCCCAAAGAAAGCGGTGTCACATCAAGCAGCACAACATCCTTCACTTCACCAGCGAGAACACCGGATTGAATCGCGGCACCAATCGCCACGACTTCATCAGGATTAACGCTCTGATTCGGCTCTTTGCCGCCAGTGAGCGACTTGACGAGTTCTTGCACGGCAGGTATTCGAGTCGAACCGCCAACCAGAACTATCTCATCGATTTCTGTTGCTTTGAGACCGGCATCGCGAATCGCTTGTTCAACGGGTTTTCTGCAACGCTCGACAAGGGAACGCGTCAGCTCGTTGAACTTCGCTCTTGTAAGCCTCATATCCAGATGTTTTGGACCTGATGCGTTGGCAGTGACGAAAGGCAGCGAAATAGTTGTTTCCGAAACGGATGACAATTCGATCTTCGCTTTTTCCGCCGCTTCGATCAATCGCTGCAGCGCTTGCTTGTCATTGCGCAGCTCAATCGCCTCGAGTTTCTTGAACTCATCAGCTACCCAGCCGACAATCGCCTGGTCGAAATCATCACCACCCAGGTGCGTGTCACCGGAAGTAGATTTCACTTCGAATACGCCATCGCCAACTTCCAGGATGGAAACATCAAATGTGCCACCACCAAGGTCGAATACGAGAACGGTCTCGTTGTTCTTCTTATCAATACCGTAAGCAAGTGCTGCAGCAGTAGGTTCGTTGATGATTCTGAGGACATCCAAGCCGGCAATCGCTCCGGCATTCTTTGTAGATTGCCGCTGCGAATCATTGAAGTAGGCAGGTACAGTGATAACTGCGCTCGTCACTTTTTCGCCGAGATATTTCTCGGCATCTTCTTTCAGCTTCCGCAAAATCATCGCGGATACTTCTTCCGGAGTGTATTCCTTATCCTGAACAAAAACTTTACTGCTATTGTCCGGACCGGCCTTTACTTTGTAAGAAACGCTATTTCTTTCCGACTCAACTTCTTCGAAACGGCGTCCGATGAAACGCTTAATGGAAGATATAGTGCTTTGCGGATTAACAACAGCCTGGCGCCGAGCCAATTGACCGACCAATCGCTCACCGGTTTTCGTAAAGGCGACAACCGAAGGTGTGGTGCGTGCGCCTTCTGCGTTGGCGATGACTGTCGGCTGGCCGCCTTCCATGACGGCGACAACAGAATTCGTAGTGCCAAGATCAATACCAACAGCTTTTCCCATATTTAAATTCCTCACTTTCAGAATAAACATGCAACAGCCACCCCTCAGAACGCCCGGAGGGCGGCATCTGAGAGCCGAAGCAATTGCCTGGTCCTACTATTTGTTTTAACCAGCCGAAAGTCGAACCCCGGCAAATAACAAAATTTCTTAATTTTCTGCCAAAAGCGGTCGGTAAGGCGTGCCAATCTTAAGAATTAGCGATGCCCCATGGCGAGAAATCCGGCCACACAAAGAGCCACCAAAATGCCGACGGCTGCCCCAATCAGCATCATTTTCTTCTTTTTCTCCGCAGCCGCAATTGCGGCGATTTGCATCTGCACTCTCTTTGGAAATACTTCCAGGCGCTCATACAGTTTTGCCACAGATTCGAAGCGATTGCCCGGATCTTTTTCCAGACATTTTTCTATTACTTCATCCAGATCTCGAGGTCTTTTATTGTCAAACTTAAGGTCGGATATCTTCGGGGGCAATTTCAACGCGTGCGCGTTTTTAATATCCAGGAAAGAACCATCCTTAAATGGTGGTCTTCCGGTGATAAGCGCATATCCGATTGTCCCAATCGCATAAACTTCGGACTTTTCATTGTAATCAACATTGCGAGCCTCGTCGGCAGTCATGTATATCGCGTCCGCCGAATCGGCTAGACCTTCACTTGCTTTGACTTTCGGCAATGCAAAATCGGTGACCAAAACCAGTGGTTCAGAATTCATATCATCAAAAAAGATGACATTGCCCGGTTTGATATCT
>JADYYD010000035.1 GCA_020853845.1 Candidatus Melainabacteria bacterium | reverse complement strand
TCGCGGCGCGCCTGTTCATAGGAAACGATAAGGTAGACAAAACTGGCGAAATTAGACACTTCCACCAGTCTCCAGTGGTCGTCCTGCCGTTCCATCTTCAGCTCTAACAGCATCTCCGTGTCATAACTTTTGTTATGCAGCATCACGCCTATGGTGGCATCATTTTTTCGGACGCGAACAAAGGCGATTTTTTTGAACGCTTGCTTCCCGAACCCGAGTTTGCCGGTGACGTTTTTCATGGATAAGTCGCGCAGGCCGAACCCGGATGAAGAGTTTGATTCCTGTTTTGCCGGACCTTCATCGTTCATGTCGCCGGCGTCCAGCCCTGTCGATTGCGTTAGATTGGAAGGTTTTGCAACTGCAGTCTTTTGTCCTTGGGCAGGCAAGGATTCAATAGGGACCTGCTCAACTACTAATTTGTTGTCCTTGGTTTTTGTGACTTTGAGAACGTGACCAATCGCCGGTGCAGTGGCGTTGTCCTTTCTCTTTCGCCCTTTTGTAATCCTGCTTGCTCCCTGGTTGACAGCGAGCTGATTGCTCTCCACGAAATGGCTGACTTCGTTTTTGATAATATCCATCAAGGTCGGCTTGACCAGGCTGATGAGTGACGATCCCAGCATGTCGCCCAGCACTCCCTTGCTGAGGCGCGAGCGCACCTGCGGCGTCAGGAAGCCGTCGATCATATTGGAGGAAACGCGCTCGACATCGACATATTGCTCGAACGATTTGAGATCGTGATGAACAATCGCTTCCCTGATTTCCAGAATTGAATAATAAGGCGTGGTCGTCCAATACCAGTATCCGAAATTGACGAATACCAAAAGGAATACGATGGCTATTTTCCACATTTTTCAAGTGCCGGCTGGCATTATCTGGACGTATTAATGGGCCGCCTGTCTAGCCGGCTAACATATCATACCCATGACCATTGCATGCGCGTCGGAGCCGCCAAACCCAGTCCGGTTATAGCCTGGTCGAGAGTTTGCTCCTTTTGTTTGCAACTGCTCATGATTTTGACTGCTTGATCTTTGGAGACCACGCCGTATTTCAATAGTGATTGGCACCGCAACGCGCGGTGCAACATGCTCTTCGTAATAAGACCGGCATCAAGAAGCATCTTGCCGATTTTGACATTATTGGTGACGGCGGCGGTGACAGTTGTTTCTACCGCTTCGCGCGTCAGCACGCAGGACTCAATCAACAATTCTCCCAGTCTCAATTCTTCTTGCGAGCGCGAACGTTGCATGACGCTGTTTATGGCATTTTGCAAAAGCATGTTTTCTTTGGCAATCAAACGCATTGCTTCGGCGGCTTGGTACGCCTTGAGTTCACCTCCGGCAACCGAGCCTTGCAACATCATTGCGTTCTCCAAAAGCTCATCCGTTGCCAGACCTTGCTCGCGCAATACTTGGCCGAAAGGCTTGTTTTTGAACAGTTCGATCTCGAGACACTCAGCCAATTCGCTCTCGGAAATCAAACCGGACATGCGCATCAGCTCGGAGAGTTTTAGTGAACCGACAGCGGGCGTCTTAAAACTGCCCATCTCGAATAAAGCCTGCTCCAAACAAATGTTTTTCTGCTGGGCCAGTCTAAGCGCATCAATCGCCACACCGCGCTCGATTGCTTTTTCTCTGATTAGAAGAACGGCTTGCAGTGCTGAACCGAATAAGGAGCTTGTGATGTCTCCTGTGATTACAAGCACGCGACCAATCAAAATTTTTGTCTGCAGCGATTTTTGCATTGCGCGTCCGAATTGATCTTGATTGATCAGTTGCGCTTGCATAAGCAAATCAGTGAGGTCGTTGTTCATAGAAGGCGTCACGAGCGTCTTCTGGTGAACCGACATCAGTTTCTTAAGGGCCTGATGGAAATCGATATCATCATGCTGGGCCAGACGAATCGCATTGATTGCCGTATCCAGGCGAATGGTGTTGTTTTCCACCATTTGCTTTGCAGCCAGAAGAGGGCGCATGCTTTCCTCGCTGAAGCTGCCGGATTGCATCAGTGCTCTTTCCAGCGGCAGATTCAATCGCTGCGCAATCGAAATTGCATTGTCCAGGGTTTGATTGTCAACTACGTTGGCGCTGCGTACAAGTTCCAGCAAAATCTCTGACTGTTTTGACGCACCAAACATTCTCAAGGCCTCCGGTCGAATTTTATTCTCTAAATTCATCTGTCTGAAAGCCCCGGACGGTATTACAGTCTCACTGTAACCATCGTTTCAGACACAATCACTTCCTGCCAGGTAGAGCAGGAGAAATCACTTGAATGGGTTATTGCCTCCTTCGAAAGATGATCGGCACGTACCTAAATCTGCCTATTTTCAGCACCACAATATCGGGATTTTTCCTCACCCTATTCTATAGATCCGTATGCAATTAGACTCTAACAATCGCTGCGATTGCCTAGGCTAAGGTTGCTTGGCGGGGACATTAACTACATTTAGTGTAGCACGAGCTTGCCCGCCGGCAACCCTCGAGAGGGGCACCAGTACTTAAAATCTGCTGACACAACCGAATTTTTTTTCGGCGGCATCCGGCGTCTGCAATCAATTATCCAGAGCTGACACCACGCATTCTATAAAGAAAGTTGCCTCCTGCGCATAATAACTATCCGCGTCGAAAGAATTTAGTATGCGCGAAGCTTGATTCCGTTTTTGTACGGTTCCTTTTTCCGGACCGTCATGCACAAGCAAGTGTGTGCGGCTGAATTGACCGCAGATAAGCGAGGCGGCCCGGTCATGGAAGTAATCGACCTGAAATCCCTGCACGCGATATCCATCCTGTTCTTTCGATACCACGACATGCATGAGGACTGGAATCCGTTCTGTTCCGCGTCCGGCTCTGGTCAAATGGACAATGAGCTCCACACCAGCCGTTTTACGATCGAATAAAACCGCGTCAGTCACAGAAACGACCTGACCTTTTACAATCGGCGCTGAGTCATGTCCCAGCCAGAAAGTCTTTTTCAATTTCTCCGCCATTGCGGTATCAGCCATCCAGCGCGTCGACTCTTGGTGCAATTTTTCCGAGCCGGTGGTATCGAAATTCAAGGCGCGCGTGGCCCAGAATTTTGTAAAGTCAATTGCCGTTTGCTCGTCCACAGGAATGTTGCAGTCATATTCGCTGACTGTGGCAGATTTGTTTTGAAAAATTGTTTTGCAAATGTTGTCGATGGCAGAGGCGCCGGACAGTGATATCACAACTATGCTGAAACATGCGGTCAGACAAGTCTTGTTCGGAAAAACCGTAATTGCTGCTGGCATAAGACACCACCATTCGAGCAGGGCGCAGATCACTTATATACCCGCATCGAATCACTGCATCTCAGAAAGCATGCGCTTTCTAATACTCAGGCTCCCTCGTCCAGATGCTTGAACAAAGTTGTAAGTGCACCAACGTATTCTTTTAAATCGGCTTCCAAAATATCGTTGTGTCCGGAGTTTTTCAATCTCACGAATTGCTTGGGCGAAATGGCGGCGGTGTACATCTGGTCTGCGTATTTAATCGGCAGGATGTTGTCTTTCTCGCCGTGAATGATCAAAAGCGGTGTTTTGTTCGCCGCCAAAATCTGACAGTTGTTCAATTGCGGTTGAGGAAAAGTGAAATCAGGAAAGAGATTCAGCCAGAGGAAACGATCTCTGGCAGCACCCGGCAAAGACGCAAAACCTGACTGCAAGACTAGCGCCGCTGCCGACCTTTGCTTTGCTATCTGGCAAGTGACCGCGCATCCGAGCGATTCACCATAGAGGACGACCTGATTGGCATGCCAGCCTATTTGTTTGGTCAAAAAATCATAGGCTGCCAAACCATCTTCCACGATGCCGCTGACAGACGGCTCGCCTTCGCTTTTTCCATATCCTTGATAGTCATACAGAAGGACTGATGCGCCCATCTGCAACATATGAACTACGTGCGGTATTCTGTGCGCGACATTGCCGGCATTGCCGTGGCTGAGCAGGAGCACTCGCTTGGCGCCTTCGCGTTTGAAATAAAGCCCGTTCAGCATTTTGCCGTTGGCTGATTTGAATTTGACCTCTTCTATTTTTGTTTTCAGCTTGGCGGCAATTGTCTCCAGCGGCGCCTTCATGTCATAAGCGGTCTGGTCCGGAAAGAAAAGAAGGAGGCGAGTCAGTTGAAACAGGCACACGGGCGAGAGGATGAAAAATAAGATGGACAGTTTGACGGCTTCAATCATTGCCATTCTCTTGAAGGAGGGCTTTTCGCTCGGTTTCAATTTCCAGCGGCGCAGTCTTACTTTCAGGTTGGGCGTTTCCTGAGCTTGAACATCCGGTGCGTTTGCCTTATCTTCGCTCATTGACTGGCTGGAGTTTAAATTCACGGTCATATCCTTTTCGGCGGGACGGTTTTTTCAGCGTACAGCCTGGCAGATTGGCGGCGCAGCAAACGGCGCTCAGTTAATATACTGTTGCCCGCGCATGAGATTTTTGTGGAATTAGGAGCCGAAAAGGCGAAATTGTTGATTTTCACGCCCAGTATGGGAATTGTTAGTTTGAGGCGATTGCGCCGCGGCAGGTGAAACGGTAGCTCAAGGTTGCTCAATGAATCAGGCAGAAGAGACTGTAAACAGCCCGGAAATCGAAGAGAACAACGGCTGGGAAACCTTTTGGCAGGCGGGTTCACGGGCCTTTCAACTGGGCCGCTATGCGGATGCCGAAAAGCTTTTTCAAAAGGCTCTGCAAGACGTGCGCTCGCCCGAATCGGTTGATTCGAAGCGCGCACCGGATGAAGAAGATACACTCTCGAATGCCACGACGGCGGAGCGTGTAGTCGCGCAGGCAAAGATTTTGAGCAGTCTGGGTGAGCTTTATTTGGTTCAGGGCTGGCACGTCGAAGCTGAAAAGGCCTACAAAAAGGCGATGTCCCTGAAAGAAAAGATCTCCGGTCCCGACAGTTTGGCGGTGGCGGAAGTCTTGGGCAAGCTGGGAATTATCTACAGGGCGCAGGGCAAGTTTCAGGAAGTGGAGCCGGTTCTGCGGCGTGCTTTGACCACTTATGAGAGGGAAGCCGGTTCGAATAAACTGGATGTTGCTACTGCTATTGAAACGCTTGCCGATTTTTATCGCGCCCACGGCAAGTACGATCAAGCTGAACCGCTCTTTCAGAAGGCGCTGTCCATGCGTGAGTCGGTGCTTGGAGCCGATCATCCGTCCATGGGGCCAAACTTGCAGAATCTGGCCCTGCTCAATCATGCATCCGGTAAATATGACCTTGCTGAGCCGCTCTACGATAGGTCTTTGAAGATTTGCGAGGCGACGTGGGGTGCTGATCATCCTTCCTGCGCCACCATACTCAATCATCTCGGTGAATTGCTGCGCATGAAAGGCGACTTTCCGGGTGCAGAAAAAGTTCATTGGAAAGCGCTGCGCATCAGGCAAACGGCCCTGGGCCTCGAGCATCCTTCGACAGCTCAGAGTCTTGCCAGTCTGGCGCTGCTCTTTCATTTGCAATGCAAATACGATCAAGCCGAGCCGCTGTACAAGACGCTTGTCGATTTGCGCACCAAGGATTGGGGGCCCAAACACCCTCATGTGGCGGAAATGCTCAACAATCTTGCCGAGGTGTATCAAGATCAAGGCAAATACAGCGAAGCAGAGCCGCTCTTCTGGCGTGCGCTTTCAATAACTCAAGAGTCGCAAGGTCCGGAACATCCAAGTGTGGCAAAGGCACTGCGCAATCTGGCAGAGCTTTATGAAGAGCAAGAAAATTACGACGAAGCAGATCGCCTCTTTCGCTGGGGACTAGGTGTAGGGGAGAAGGCTCTGGGCAGCGAACACCCGGACGTGACCGAGTTGATCGCGCGCTATGCGTCATTGCAAAAACGCATGGCAGACAGCGAAGACGACGATACCCCATCCACTAACTGGCAAGATTAGAGTTTAAACTTTGAACTAACCCACGGGCACAGTGGTCTTCTCTTTCGATTGACCTAGTTTTTTGCGTACGCCCTCGCCTGCAAGAAGCCCCGATGATGCGGCTTGACCGACGCCGCGTGTCCAGCTCGATGAATCGCCGATGATGAACAGATTCGGAACATTGGTCTCCATGTTCTTCGAAACCGTGATGGAATCAGGATAGCTCTTGCACTCCGGGGCAAAAAGAAGTGTCGAATCGTCGGCTACGCCCGGACAAATTTTGTCGAGAGCATCGAGATATTCGATGATGCCTTCCAGAATCCTGTGCGGGTAAGCCAGAGACACGTCGCCGCATTCCGCTTCCAGAGTCGGCTTTACAAGATTGTTGGTGAGAGACTTTGTGCGTCTGCCCGCCCTGAGATCGCCCAGTCTTTGCACGAGCGGTCCACCGCCTGCCAGCATGTTTACGACTTTGGCGATGGTTTGCGAGTAAAGCTGCGGATCTTTGAAGGGGCGCGTGAATGTTTTCGAGACGAGCACTGCGAAATTATTGTTTTCACTCTTCTCGTACATCTTCGAATGTCCGTTCACCAGCACGTAATCGCGGTGATTTTCCGGAGTTACGAAGCCTTTTGGATTGGAACAGAAGTTGCGCACGACATCATTCGAGTGCCTGCTTCTGTAATAAAGCTTGGGTTCGTAGAAGCGCCTGTCGACTTCTTCTGTGAAGAAACAGCTTGTCTCTACGCGAATGCCGACGTCGACTTGACCGGGGTAAATATCCAGCGATTTGTAGAATTCTTGCTGCGTGAGCCAGTGTGCGCCGCCGCGCCCCACCGAGAGAATGCACATGTCGAAGAGGTCTTCTTGCTCGTTGCCTTGTTTTCTGTAGCCGTCGTACTGAACGTGGAATTGCTCACCACGCCTGGAGACGGACATCACTTTCATGTCCCAGTGGAAGGTGATGTTCGATCCCTTAGCTTTTATCTCTTCCAAAATGCTGGTGTTGATCGCGGGCGCATTATCCGAGCCGCAATGCAGAAGTTCTTGATAGTGGTAGGTCATGCCTGCCAGCGTCGCCTTCTTTTTGATCCATTCGAGATCTTCTTCATTCGGCGTTACAACCGGGATTTCGCAAGGCGCATGTTTGAGAATTGTTTCTTTGACGATGTTGAGCTTCTTCTGCAATTCATCGCCGCCGACCAGATCGTAGAGCCGCCCGCCGATGACGGGAGATGCGGAAAGAATGACTTTGAAATCGTTCCAACTGCCGGCGGATTGCCCGGGGGCGCAATAGCTGCAGGCTTTCGGAGGGCAAACAGTAAGGACGCCCTGGTCGATCGGGCAGGCATATCGCTTGTCGTACACAGGTCCAACATCGAAGACGTGCACTTCAATATCTGCGCCGGCAAGCTCCTTTAGAGCGAAGAGACCGGAAGCACCTAATCCTACTAACGCCAGCTTTTGCATTTGACTGTTTTGATTAAACCCCTGAAATCCCACAGACGCCGACGATTTTGCCCGTTTTCGGGTGATTTCGATCTAACTTGAACGCCTGCCTGGCTTGGCCACAGCGGCATTTTACCACTCTAACTAGTGGTGGGCACGGAATTCTTGACTACTTAAGGCAAATATTAGGAGCTGGGCTATTCGACGAATTTCTTCATGCGCTCATGTTCGAGAGTATCGAGCATGCCGGCCATTTGCATGGACAACTCGTCTGTAATTTTCTGCAATGCAACTTTCTTGTGGGTTTTGTACTCGTTTTGATAGCTGCGCAGATCAATGGCATTGCCGACGTCGATGTTGATGCAGCGCGGTCCCTTTACGGAAATATGTCCGAATACTTCGTGTTCGATGCGCTCGAGGACATCGGCGAAGCGTTCTTGAGTCATATGTTCTTTTATGTAGCCATCGTATATGGAGACAAAATTGACCACGCGATCGAGGTCTTTGTAAAAACCTTTGATGGCGGCAGCCTTCTCTCCATGACGCTCCTTCTCGTACTCGGAAAGCCCGTCTTCAGATTCATACACGAAGTCGTCAATCTTGTTTCTGAGCATTCGCACAGCGTCCAGCGTGCGGTCGCTTTTCGGCAATTCGATGTTCAAATAATTGGACATGCGCGAAAGAATGGACAGGCGCAATGCCGTGATTCGATCGTTGAGAGTGGCGTCTTTAGCCGGTTTTTGATCGTATTCTCCTTCCAGAATGGAGATCAATTTCTCGGCTACAGCCATCAGGCGCGGATAAAGTTTCGAGCCCGATGGTCTCGGCACCGACAGTTTTGCTTCCAGCCTTGTGAGAGTGTCCGTAAGAGCAGGCTTTATATCAGTGGCATAAGTGTATTTGAGGGCGATGGGCACGATGTACATATGCTCGGACGAGCCCTGCTTGTCCATCTCATCGAGCGCCCAGAATGACAGTTGCGCGGCTCCGGTCTCCAGCGGCAAAAGCGTGTCATTCTGACGAGAAATTTCGCCTTCCGGAAAGAGAACGAGCTTTTGCTTGCCTTCCGAAAGAATTTTCTTTGTCATTTTGAATGACTCGCGATCGGGTGCTCCGCGCACAACCGAATACGCTCCTATGTGCTGCAGCCACCAGCCGTTGAATCCCCTGTCCCAATCGAATACTTCGCGGGCGGCGACATAGTTGAAATTCTCTTTGGCCGCTTGTCCGAAGAAAAACATAGCCTGCGGATCGTGGCGATTGGAATGATTCGGACAAATCAGGGCGCGCTTGCCCTTCAGTTTGGAAAAGCGGTCCAGAGCACCTTCTCTGATTTTGATCTGGGTGTCGTGCATGCCATATTTTTTGTAAAGAGGCGCGCACAACTTTATGAAATTGATCAGGAGAGCAGAGTCTTTTGGAGGGCGAAAGTCAAGCACTGGTCGTGATCTCGCGAATTTTTCCGAAGCCGGAGGGGGTGGGCAATTCAGTATAACAATGAATCGACGGCTCCACTTCTTTGCTACGCAAAACCCAGCAAAGGCAAGTGGGGTGGGGGTTAATGAGCAATGGCGCTAAAATTGTAATTTTCCTGCTTGAGCTTGCGAATGAGTGTGCGGGCCGCCGCTATCGTCTGTTTTGGTTCCAGCTCGTGCATGATCATAATTCCGCCGGGAACTGCGTATTTAGACAGTCTGTCCACGACGGACCTTTCTCCGATTTGCTTCCAGTCTTCCGAAAAGGCGCTCCAATAAACGGTTTTCATTCCCTGTTCGGTTAGAAGTGCGTGCGCTTTTCTGTCGACGATGCCGAAGGGCGGGCGAAACAAAACAGGATCAACGCCCGTGATTTCTTTGATGCGCTTGTTGGTGACAAGTATCTCTTTCTCCATTTTTCTGGATGAAAGTATGGGCAAGAATTGATGGCTGTATGTGTGATTGCCGATGGAATGACCATTTCGGCTTATTTCAAGCACAAGCTCTTCGTTTTTCTCGACTTGATTGCCGATCACAAAGAAAGTCGCCTTCACTCTCTCTTGTTCGAAAAGCTCGAGCAAATAGGGCGTTGTGTGCGGGTTTGGTCCGTCGTCGAAGGTGAGGTGTATTTCGTGCGTGCCACTATATGTGGAGTCAATAATGGACGGCGTTGCATTTCCGGCCGTTTGACCATGCCACATTCCATCCGGCAAAAGCCGCTTGGCCAGACCGGTTAGACGCTCCATATGCCAGCCTGCGAGCGCATCGGAAATATTGCTCGACACTTTGCTTGTCAAGTTTTGTGCTCGATGTTCAGACTTTTGATTGCTGCTCGAGTTAGACATTGGCTGGTTCGCCCGATTTTGCAGTGTTTTGAATGAGCAGATGAATAGCCCTTCTTGCTTTGTCTCCGACTTCCTGCGAACGCCTCTGGGCAATAGACTCTATGGCGCTGGCGAAGGCGTAAAACCGCTCGATAGGCAGGTGAGTGGCTTTGGGGTGGGGCAGAAGACTGCGCAAGTATCCGCGCAGATTGTTGCTCTCCTTGTCGCTGAGCGGCTGGATCAGGGTCAAAAGAGGACCTAGAGAGCGCAGCGAGATTAAAGGTGTGGAGTACGTGATCACGTTTTTCGATAAGGCTCTATGGATGAGGACGCACTGTGGCAGCGGCGCCTGTTTGTCGTTGGGGCTCTCTGGGATCTTAACCATTTGATCCGCCCAAAGTCCGAAGTCATGCAACAGATCAAAAAGTGAACCGGCTTTCTTATGGTCTTGCCCGATAACAGGTAAAAGCCCGTAAATAAGCGGGCGCGCATCGCACTTGTCAACATCCTTCGATACGTTCAGCATAGCACCCGACAGGGACGACGCCTTGACCAGCAGCGCCGATTCATTGATTTCGCCGATACGGCCGGGGGCAAATTCGACTTCCTTGATCGAGTACTCCTGGCACAGCAGTACATCCAAAACGGCATCTCCCACGATCGCTCCGAATTCGGCGGAGGTAACGTTGCCGGTTACGAAATAGATCATCACCTTGGGAATATTTCTTCCCAAAGACACGTGCAGAATGCCTGTCACTTTCTCCAGGCTCAAAAACTGCATCACATTGAAGATGGTGCCTTCGCGAACTGAGGTGATGTGAAAATTGATGCCCACGGAAACGAATTTACCAGGAAAGAAGCCTACCCAGCTAGAACCGGAACGGATTTGGAAGCGTAGGACAAGCAAGCACGCTTCTTAAATTATATTCTTCCCGAAATCTAATTGGCCGCTTCCAAATTGAGCTTCGAGGTAAGAGCCTTGCGAACTACTTCCCGGTCGTCGAAGTGAATCGTCTTGTCGGCGAGGATTTGGTAGGTTTCGTGCCCTTTTCCGGCAACCAAAATTACGTCGCTGTCGCCCGCTTCATCAATAGCCATATGGATGGCTTGCGAACGATCCGGCTCGACTTTTACGCACTTCATTCGCTTAATGCCGGCAAGAATATCGGCAATAATCTGCTGGGGATCTTCCGTGCGCGGGTTGTCGGAAGTGACAAACACCTGATCGGCGAGGCTTTCTGCGATTTCGCCCATTTGCGGGCGCTTCGAATTATCACGGTCGCCCCCGCAGCCGAAGACTACAAAGAGTTTGCCGCCCGGAGGCACCAGCTTTCTTGCGGCTTTGAGAACATTGTCAAGTCCGTCCGGGGTATGAGCATAGTCGACCAGGCAGAGCGGCTGCGCCAGGCTTTCATTCTTGCGCCCGGACACGCGGACGATCTCGAAACGCCCGGCCACGCCTTCAAAACACTCAATTGCTTCTTTCAAATCCGCGCGATCGATGCCCTCGTTGATGCAGATAGCCAAGGCGGCCATTGCGTTGTAGACATTGAAGACACCGTTCAGCTTCAGGCTGACTTCCATAGGACCGTCTGGTGTAGCCAGTTCCAAGCGCGTGCCGCTGAAGTCGAAATCGGCTTTGACTGCGCGAACGTCCGCAGTTTCATTCCATCCATAAGACAGAACGCGTACGGATTTGTTCAGAGACTTGATAAATTCCGGAGCCAGAGCGTCATCCAGATTGATGACCGCCGCTTTGGTCAGTTGAATGCTTTCCGAAAGCTGGCTGAATAAGAGGCGTTTCGACTTCCAATAGTGGTCCATTGTTTTGTGGAAATCGAGGTGGTCCTGAGTGATATTGGTCAGGCAAGCAGAGGCAAACTGGCAGCCGTCGACTCTTTTTAGCGCCAGGGCATGGCTCGAGACTTCCATCGCCACATGACTCAAATTGCGCGAGACCATGGACGCCAGCAATTCCTGCAAATCCGATGCCTGGGGAGTCGTGAACTTCAGGTCCTCGTATTGCTTGTCGCCGTCCTGACGAGTCCATCGGGCGCCGAGCGTTCCTATAAGCCCGACCTTCTTGCCGGCTTTTTCCAGCAAATGCTCGACCATGTGCGTCGTGGTCGTTTTGCCGTTGGTGCCGGTGACACCGATGAGGCGCAATTTTGTGGAGGGACGATCGAAGAAATAGTCCGAAGCTTTAGCCAGAGCCAAGCGCACATCCGGCACCACCACGAAAGGCGTCGCCAGTGAAGATTCGCCGGCCGGGCGCTTCTCAGAAATGACAACGGATGCCCCCTTCTTGAGAGCATCCTGAATAAAGGTATTGCCGTCTTGCTTCTGGCCTTCGATGCAGAAAAATGCATCGCCCTTTTCGACCAGCCTGGAATCGTATCTGATTCCCTTTACTTGCGAGCCTGGATGCTCGGCCGAAGAGCCGTTCGCGTTCAGAATCGAAACGTCGTCCGTGAAGGACGTTTTCAACTGTGAGAGAAAATCATCCAGCGCTTTTGCTGCCGGCTCTGTCTTTTGCGTCAACAATGTTGGGTCCGAATGAGTCGATGTCGATTTGGATCTCGATCAATAGCGATCTAAAAGACTGACTATCAGACGGGGTAAACAGAGATGAGCTGGCGACCGCGCTGCTCTTCGAACTTCACAATGCCGTTGGCGACAGCGTAGAGGGAGTCGTCTCCGCCTACTCTGACGTTGGCGCCTGGATGGAAGCGGGTGCCGCGTTGTCTGACCAGAATGTTGCCGGCAGTGACGTGCTCGCCGCCGTACTTCTTAACACCAAGGCGCTTGGGCTGGCTGTCGCGCCCGTTTCTTGTCGAACCTGCCCCTTTTTTATGTGCCATGACAAATCAACTCCATATGAGACCTTTTGAGCTTGCCCCGTTTGCCGGTGCTTACTCTGCCGATTTTTTCTTTGCTGCTGGTTTTGCGTCAGCTTTCGGCTTGGCTTCCGCTTTGGTTTTAGCTTCTTTTGACGGTGCTTCTTTCTTCTCAGCCTTTGCTTTCGGCTTGGCTTGCTCGTCGGATTTAGCCAGAACTTTGTCGTTCAGCTTGATCGATTCAATAAGAATGCGAGTGTAATGTTGGCGATGCCCTTGTTTCTTGCGGGTGCCTTTCTTTGGCTTCATGTGATAGACGATGATTTTTTTGTTTTTGTCGTGGCGAAGAATTTTGCCTTCCACTTTGGCGCCGTCGATGAAGGGCTTGCCGACCGTGGAATTTTCGCCATCAACAAGCATCAAAACACGCTCAAATACGAATTGGTCGCCTTCTTTGCCTTCCGTCAGATCGACGTCTACAAAGCGTCCTGCTTCCAATTGAAATTGCCTTCCTGCGGCTTCTACGATGGCAAACATTGTCGTCTCCAAGTCTTGTGCTCAGCGTTTTGGACTGCTGATTCGCTGAATAAAATGTCGCCCCAGCATTTGACTGGGCGTGACGCCGTCAGCCCCTTTTAGGACTCAGGCGATTGGCAATAGTACCAAATATAAATTCTGCCGTCCAAATTTACGTAAATTGTCTTAAGCTTTATTGTGATGGCAACTGTCTGGCGCCCCGAGCAACTTTCCGGCAAAATTGATGAAATGCTGAGAGCAACTCGTTCTTGGCATGTTGAAGCAAGCGCCGCTCACAACGATCATGAGAGGCATTTCACCGGTGTGTCGAGAGTTGCGCCGCAAGCAATAGAGGAAAGGCGATGAGTGAAGGAAACGAAGCCGAGCTTGGCAGAAGCAAGTATGGATCGACTCCTCAGGAACATCTGCGCCATCTTCTAACGATAGGCTGGAGTCCCAAGAGCCCTCTCATACTTAAGTACGTAGCCGAAAACCGCCTGCAGCGCGAACTTGCTGCCTGGCAGGAATTGGAAGACGCTTCCATGCGCAAGCCGGCTGTCAAAAAGTAGAATTCAAATTACGGCAGCAAATAGCTGAAGAGCTCTTAGAATGCGCCTCGGAGCGATGGACCTCCGTGATGCGTCCGTCTAACTCTTTAACTTGCGTCAATAATTGTGCAATTTCCATTAAACATTTTAAGGATCTTGCTTGTTGCTAATAAAATCGTCGGACTGATTCACAACCTTTTGGAGTGATTGCGTCTATGTTGCAAGTTGGAAAAAGAGCTCCGGACTTTGACATGCCCTCGACTAAGGACATGAAAAATCTGAAAGAGAACGTACGCCTGGCCGATTACAAAGGCAAATGGCTGGTTGTTTTCTTCTACCCCCTGGATTTCACGTTCGTATGCCCGACTGAAATCACAGCATTCGATAAGAGATACGACGAATTCAAGAAAGCCGGTGCAGAAATCCTGGCTATCTCGACCGACAGCGTATACAGCCACCGCGCTTGGATCCAAACCACCGAAGACAAAGGCGGACTTGGACCGATCAAATTCGTTCTGGCTTCCGACATCACCAAAGATGTCAGCCGCGACTTCGGCGTATTGATGGAAGACAAAGGCATCGCTCTGCGTGGCTTGTTCATCATCGATCCGGATGGCAACCTGCAATATCAAGTAGTCCACAGCCTCAACATCGGACGTTCGGTTGACGAAACTTTGAGAGTTCTCGAAGCACTCAAGACCGGCGGACTTTGCGGCGCTGACTGGAAGCCGGGCCAAAAGCCCCTTACCGTTTAATCGCGGCAAGTTGATTATTTTGCAGACCGCTCCATTTTGGGGCGGTCTGTTTTTTTTTTTTTTTGAACTGCAAGCTTCCTGCGATCGTGCGAAAAACTTTGCAGAATGAGGCTTCAGAACAGTTAAATAAGTGTGATTCGAATAACCCTTGAGCGATACAATTATCTTCGTGCGCTAGACGCCGGATGCATTCCAGTTTTGCGATGAGTGTTCGACTTAAATGTCGCTTGTCGCCGGACCGGTTAAGAGCAAAGACCTAAAAGGAGGTTCTGATGCCACTTCGTATGGATGCTGCCCTGCCTTCGATTGAAGGAGGAACCGAGTGGTTCAACAGCCCGCCGATCAAGAATGACGAATTGAAAGGCACCCCTGTACTTATTCATTTCTGGGCGATTAGCTGCGGGATTTGCAAAGAGTCGCTGCCGGAAATTTCCGGTTGGTTGGATACGTACGGAAGTAAAGGTTTGAAGATAGTTTCCGTTCACATGCCAAGGCAGGAATCTGATACCAACATCGAAGCAGTCAAAGAAGCTATTGGCGAATACGAAGTCAAACAGCCTTGTGTCGTAGACAACTGGCATGAGATCACTGATGGTTTCGAAAACAAATACGTCCCGGCCTTCTACCTTTTCGATGAAGAAGGGAAGATGCGCCAATTCAACGCTGGTGAGAAGGCTGCAAAGCTTGTCGAATCCGCAATTGAAAGAGTGCTCAACGCCTACGCCGAGAAGCAGGGCGCCAAAGCCTGAATCCGGAAGCCGGAAGCCTTGTCTGCATTCGCACACTAAATCAAAAGAGGAACGTACATGTCGACAACTTCAGTGATTAGCCGTTCCAAGCAACTGGCCACCCGTGCAGAGGCTGTTATTCCCGGCGGCGTCAATTCACCGGTAAGGGCTCTGAAATCAGTGGGAGCCGATCCGATCTATTTTGATCGTGCCGACGGTCCTTATCTTTTCGACGTCGACGGCAATAAGTACATCGATTATGTAGGTTCGTGGGGACCGATGGTCTTGGGCCATTGCCACCCTCGCGTGCTCGAAGCCATCGAAGTGGCGCTTGCGCATGGAACCAGCTATGGTGCGCCTTGCCGTCAGGAAGTTGAGATGGCGGAATTGATCTGCCAGCTCATTCCATCCATTGAAATGGTGCGCATGGTCAATTCCGGCACCGAAGCAACAATGTCGGCGATCCGCCTGGCAAGAGCTTTTACGAAGCGCGACATCATATTGAAGTTTGAAGGCTGCTACCACGGGCATGGCGATTCTTTTTTAGCAAAAGCCGGCTCCGGATTGGCGACTCTCGGCATCAGCAGTTGCCCGGGAGTGCCTGAAGAAACAACTAAGCTCACCGTCACCGTTCCATATAACGATTTGGACGCTGTGAAGAAGGCATTCAAAGAACACGGCAAAGAAATTGCCGCTGTCATCCTCGAGCCTGTAGTCGGCAATGCCGGACTGATTCTTCCTGCCGATGGCTATTTGGCCGGTTTGAGAGAAATTACCTCACAGAATGGTGCCCTCCTTATATTCGATGAAGTGATGACTGGTTTCCGCGTTGCATTGAACGGCGCTCAAGGCCGCTTCGATATCAAACCGGACCTCACCACCCTGGGCAAGATCATTGGCGGCGGGCTGCCTGTGGGCGCTTACGGCGGTCGCAAAGAAATCATGGAAATGATCGCTCCCAAAGGTTCTGTGTACCAGGCCGGAACTTTGTCCGGAAATCCACTGGCTATGGCTGCAGGAATCGCACAACTGAAGATGCTTCAGCAAGCCGACAGTTACGTTCGTCTCAATAACAAGACCGAGCTTCTCGCCAAGGGATTGGAGGAACTGGCGCAGAAAAAAGGCGGCATGAAAGTTGCCCACATAACCGGCATGATTACTGTGTTCTTCACAGACAAAGAAGTAACTGATTTTGAGAGCGCCAAGAAGTGCGATACTGAAAAGTTCGCAAAAGTCTGGCGCAAATTGACTGAAAAAGGCATTTACTGGCCTCCTTCTCAATTCGAAGCTGCCTTTGTTTCCACGGTTCATTCGACCAAGGACATTGAAGAGACTCTCAAAGCCTTCGAAGAGTCTGTTTAAGAGTCATTGTCATTGAAATCAGACGGGTGCAAAGTCCATTCGCACAGTTCCATAAGCTTGACTCGTTTCCCGGTCGGATCTTTGTCGCAGACAATTTGCGCATGATTTGTTGGTTGTTCTTCGAGCGACCCATCTTTGTTTACGAATGGATACGGGTCGTGCACCAACACAAACTTAAAAAATGCGTTTTCTTCCAGCAGCGTTCTTGCCTTGATGTGTGCTATTCCGACAAAATCTTTTCCTGTTCTTGCACGGAAGTTTTTCAATTCTGACTTTAGATCAATTGCACCAAATCTTCCGCCTTCTACGCATACTGAAAGTCCCTTATTTCCAAAGGTTGATTGATTCGGTTTGTCGGAAGCCTGCTCAAATTGATCTCTCAAGATGAAGATATGAAGAACACAATTTTCGTCAATGTCGAGAAGCTGAATGCTTTCATCGGATTTTCTATTTCGCTTGTCTATCTCTTCCAAAACCTTGCGGCATTTGGACGGCAATTGTATTTCTGCAGTCATTTCCTAACATTGAAATATTGGATCACCACTTCTCTCATTTCTCCCCACGGATAATCTGAGCTTCCTTCGGTTGTATCTTCTTCCTTGCGCAAATACCAATCACAGTAAAAATCATCAAGCTCTCGTTCATACAAGCTGATCTCTAAATGCTTAGCTGGATATTTCTGTAACCAACTAAAGGCCAGAAAACCGTCTGCACCGGCTTTCACAGAAGGCAGCTCAGGTAAGCCCAACTCTTCCAAAATAGACCAAAGTTCTTCGCCCTTGCGAATCAACGCTTCAGTCGGCGGCTCGGAACGATGACCATCCCAATCAAATTCTAGCTTTCTAAGTTCCTGAAATGGTTTGGGAATTGGTGCGGATATTGGCATTGCACGTAGGTGTCCTTCTACTGCGGTCCGTGTGGCCGACAAGTGAAAGATTAGGTTCTGCTCGAGATTCTGGCGCTCGTGGATCATGGGTTCTGCGCATTCTGTTGCCGAAGGTGTCAATAAAACCTCGGCAGGCACAGAGTAATTGAAAAACTGTTGGTCCACAACAAAAACCTTCGAATCATTGGCTGTTGTTGGCATTCTATTCGAAAAGCCTCCGAGTTCTGTCGGTAATACTAGCCTCAAAAATGTTGTTCTTGATGTCACGCAACTGATCGAAGATGTTCCACAAATCTTCCTCGGTGCTGGGCAAATTAATCGTTTTCGACACTTCAATGTCTAATAATATTGATATCACATCTTTCGTAGGAGGTGGAATCATTCCCTGAGTAACTACGGCCGATGCCTCAAACTTTGGCTGTGGACACTGAAGCTGCATAAAATAGCCTGCGACAAACGGCTCCATATCGGACGACAACTCAGGATAGGTTCGGAGATAATCTCGGAAATCACGAATTGGCAATGGAACATCGATACGATTGATGTAACGAACAGCCAGTCTACTGTATGACCATTCAGTCAAATCTTCTCGAAAGACGTTCCATAAGCGTTTTACCTCGGCTTTAAAGGTATTCCAATTCTCATATGGTGGTTTGACGCTTACGGTTAAACCATCAAAATGAAGCTGAGCTACATATTTTTTGTTTGCGTCAATAAGCACGTAACCATCCTGCTTTTGGCTACTGGAGGTTGTCGGCGTCGGCCCAAAATGCATCACACCCTCAAAAAACTTACGCTCCTTCTTTACGGGAAAAGTCTCTGAAAGCCTTCCAGTCACAGCATCGAGTTGCTCTATCGTGAGCTTTGGCTCACGCAATATCTGTATATCTATTATGGCCTCAGTTATTGGGGCTTTTGAATACTGCAAATGTATTGTGCGAGTCTTTCAAGATTAGTAAGGTTCCCAATGAACTTAGGAGATTACGAGATCGCTGTCAATAGGGTAATTGATTATTTGGCGCTTTTCTGCTTGCCAAGTGCTTTGGTATGCCCTTGTACTGCATAGGCGAGTGTGATCGCGTTGACGCTGAGGGCGCCCTTGTCCATTAGCGCGCTGGCGCATGAGGCGAGCGTCGCTCCGGAGGTTAAAAGGTCGTCCACAAGTATTATGTGGTGCCCCTCAACCAGCTTCTTTCGTGCTTGAAACGCTCCATGCACGTTGACTCTGCGTTCTTGTTTGCCGAGTTGGTGCTGTGTCGCCGTCGGTCTTGTTCTTATCAAAGCCCTTTTGTCTATGCGTATGTCATGGCTGTATGCGACTCTTTGCGCCATTAGCTCTGCTTGATTGAACCCGCGCTTCAGCAATCGTTGCCAATGCAAAGGCACGGGCACCAGTATGCAGTCTTTGATGCGGACCATTTTTGCCAGATCGTCGAGCGCCTGGCTGAGAAATAGAGACAGGTCTTTCACTACAAGGCGGTCATCATCGTATTTTAGATGGTAGAGCATCTTTTTCAACGGGCCTTCATAGGGCAGGCGTGATGCCACCAGCAGTGGTGCCATGTTCTCGACATTCACTATCTTCAAAAGTGGCGCCGCCAATTCGAATTTGAAAAAGCAACACTCGCATAAGGTCGTTCGATTAAGCTCTTTCCATTCTTTTGGGCTGTTTAGAAATTCAATCAAATCGACTTTCAACTCTTCATTGCAAGCCCGGCACATTTCCTGACAGAGCACAAGAGAAACTGCTTCCAAAAATCCTTGCACAAAATCACCTCCTGTACTGGGACGGTTTAATTTCCAACGTTTTTGAACAATCAGGGTGACGAGTTAATAGACGTAAGCCGGAGAAAAAAAGTTCAAAGCCCGGGAAAATTTTTCAAAAGCCCGCTAAGATAGCGGCCCGTGCGCCGAGGAATTTAGATGCAGACAACAATAGTCGACAGTGCCACCCGAGATCTGATTCGTCAGGCGGAAAAGTCGCTTGCCGAGCAGTTCGAGTATGTCGACGAAACGGCTCTTCATAATCAAAGGAAAGTGCTTGATGCTTTTCGCAACCACCGGCTGACCGAAGAGCACTTCGCAGAGCATACCGGCTACGGCATCGACGACGCAGGCAGAGAGGCTCTGGATGGCATTTTTGCAGAAATATTTGCTGCCCCTGCCGCTGCCGTGCGCATGCAGATGGTTTCGGGAACGCACGCTCTGGCGCTCTGTCTTTTCGGTTGCTTGAGACCGGGCGACCGCCTGGTGAGCCTTACCGGCGCGCCATACGACACTCTTCAGCAGGTCATAGGTATCGCCGGTGACGGACGAGGTTCGCTCAAAGAGCTGGGAATTACATACGATCAAGTCGACATCGACCCGGCTGCAATCGATGTTCAAATCTTAGAGCCGGCACTCCAGCCGCCTACCAAGCTGGTAACTATTCAGAAATCCTGCGGCTATTCTTTTGAGCGGCGCACTTTCTCCAACAGCGAAATCGGCGCAATAATAGCTGCGGTAAAGAAAATCAATCCGCACTGCCTGGTCATGGTCGACAATTGCTACGGCGAGTTTGTAGAAACGACCGAGCCCACAAGCCATGGCGCCGACATCATCGCCGGTTCACTCATCAAAAATCCGGGTGGCGGTCTGGCTGTGTCGGGCGGATACATCGCCGGTCGCGAAGATTTGATCGAGCGGGCCTTATTCCGGCTTACCGCTCCGGGCATCGGCGGGCATCAGGGAGTGAGCTTCAATCAGAGCCGCTTGCTTTTCCAGGGGCTCTTTCTGGCGCCGTCAGTCGTTGCATCCGCAATAAAAGGTGCCATGCTCTCGGCGGTGGTCTTCCGTGATTTGGGGCTGGAAGTGAAGCCTCTTCCTGCCGATCGGCGCTTCGATATCATCCAGGCGATTAAGTTCTCAGACAGGCAAAAACTGCTCAATTTCTGCCGTGCCATTCAGCATTTCTCGCCGGTAAATGCTCACGTATCGCCGGAGCCTGCTGAGATGCCGGGTTATGAGGATGAGGTTGTTATGGCCGGCGGCACCTTCGTAGAGGGCTCGACCATAGAGTTATCGGCCGACGGGCCTCTGCGTGAGCCGTACGCTGCTTTTTTGCAGGGCGGCCTTACATATCTCCATATTAAGTGCATGCTAGAAGGGGCGCTAAGCCGCAGCAGGAGCGGCGAATTGCCATTTGTTTAGGGGGCGGCCTTACCTCTAAAGATTTCTTATCGCCTTTTCTTATCCCCTTTTCTTCTTTAGAATTAGGGAGGCTGAGATTGGAGGGGATACTCTTGGTTGCTCAAATAAGAAACAGAGCCAGTCTTTCGCTGGGAATTAGCAAAGCCCAGGAGACCAGCGGACACTTTGATCTGAAGATTCTGTCCGGCACCGCCAACCCCGAACTGGCAAGAGAAGTCGCCGAATACCTGGAATTGGGTGTTTCCCCCGTAAAGATTCAACCGTTCTCAGACGGCGAGATTTATGTTCAGCTTCAAGAGAGCGTTCGAGGCGTCGATTGCTTCGTAGTTCAGTCGACCTGCTCGCCCGTCAATGAAAATCTGATGGAATTGCTGATCATGCTCGATGCTCTCAAGCGCGCATCGGCAGGCAGAATCACAGTCGTCATGCCTTATTTCGGTTACGCCCGCCAGGATAGAAAAGCTGCCGGTCGCGAAGCGATCACAGCCAAGCTGGTAGCCGATCTCCTCACTACTGCCGGTGCCGATCGCGTCGTCGCACTCGATCTGCATGCGCCGCAAATCATGGGTTTCTTCAACATTCTGGTCGATCACCTGTACGGCAGCCCCGTTTTGATCGATTACATGAATTCGCTGAATCTCACAGATGTCGTTCTGGTCAGCCCGGACGTGGGCGGTGTGGCAAGAGCCCGCGCATTCGCCAAGAAATTGAACGACTCTCCTCTGGCTATCATCGATAAACGCCGCACGAAACACAACGAAGCCGAGTCATTGAGCCTCGTCGGCGACGTCAAAGGCAAGACGGCGATCATGGTAGACGACATGGTCGACACGGCCGGGACGCTTGTAAAAGGCGCAGAGCTGCTTAGAAGGGAAGGCGCCAAGTCGATTATCGCTTGTTCCACTCACGCGGTTTTGTCAGGCCCGGCAAACAAACGCCTGGAAGAATCATGCATCGAGAAGTTGATCGTCACTAATTCAATTCCGCACGATCCAGCAAAGATCTCGAAGAAAATCGTTCAAGTCAGCGTAGCGAAGTTGCTTGGGGAGGCAATCGCGCGTATCCATGACGATTCTTCCGTCAGCGAACTGTTTGAATAGAAGCAAATCAAAAATGATTATTGAAACGTTTCCAGCCGGCCCGCTGCAGTGCAACTGCACTATCATCGCCTGTCCGGAAACGAAAGAAGCGATCGTTGTCGATCCGGGCGGCGATGTCGAGAAGATCATCCAACGTCTCAATAAGCAAGGTCTGACGGTCAAGTTTCTTTTGCATACTCATGCGCATTTCGATCACATCATGGGTTCTCGCGAATTGAAAGAGAAAACCGGCGCCAAGATTTGCTTGCATGAAGGCGATCAGTGGCTTTACGATAACCTGCATAAACAGTGCGGTTTGTTCGGTTTCAAGGCAACGGATCCTTTGCCTGTCGATCATTATTTGCAAGACGAAGAAGAAGTAAAAGTAGGAAACATCACCGCTTCAGTCATTCACACGCCGGGTCATACTCCCGGCAGTCTGTGTTTCAGCGTGCAGGAAAAAGACAGCACATTGCTTTCAGGCGACACGCTGTTTCAAAGATCGATCGGCAGAACCGACCTCTGGGGCGGCTCTTTCGATGAGATCATCAAGTCTATTTCGCAGCGTCTTTTCACTCTCGATGACTCGACCAAAGTGATACCAGGTCATGGTCCGAACACCGACATCTGGTCGGAAAAGCGCGAGAACCCATTCGTTCAATAGATTCAGTAGGTTTTAAAACTGCAAACTAGTGGCGAGCAGCGCCCAGGATTTGATCTGCTCTTGCTTGCAGATCCTCTGCTTCCTTCATGCGGCCTTGTGTTTTGCATATATTGGCCAGGTTGCGCAGACTCATGCCGACATTGACGTGATCGCTGCCGAAATTTTTCTCGTAGATGCCGAGAGCCTGACGGGAAAGCGATTCGGCTTTCTCCATGCGCCCTTTTGACTCGTAAAACAAGGACATAGAAACGAGCGTGGTTGCCACTTCGGGGTGGTCGGTGCCGAGCACTGAGGAAAACAATTGCAGGGCACGAATGAAAAGCGGCTCTGCTTGCGAGAATTTGTTGGTGCGGTGGTAGAGAACCGCTAGATTATGCAGCCCGGTCGCTACTTCAGGGTGATCGGAGCCGAGATTGCGTTCGAAAATCTCGAGCGAACGTTGGTGCAAAGGTTCGGCGCGGTCGTAATCGCCCATGTATGAATAGTTGTTGGCAAGACTGCGCAGCCCTTCGGCCACATCCAGGTGGTCCGAACCGAGAACTTTCTCTTTGATGCTCAGTGCTCTTTCGTAATATTGCGTCGCTTCTTCATATTCGCCCAGCTTTCTCAAGACGCGAGCGAAAGTCTTCAAGCTGTCCGCCACCTCCAGGTTGTCAGGCGCCAGCGGGCTTTCCTTGAGGGTGAGTGATTGGCGCAAAATGGGCTCAGCTTCTTGGAAGCGACCCACCAGCGAATAGTAATTGCCCAGCGCCCGGCGGCTTTCGCCTGCCTTCGGATGGTCTGGACCAAGAGCTTTTTCGCGAATGGCCAGGGTGCGCTTTAGAAGGTCTTCGGCATTTTCGACTTTTCCTTGCGCTAAATGGGTCCGGGCCAGGAAGGACAGGCACTCGGCAACGTGCAAGTGATCGGGACCTTGCTGGGCTTCGCGAATCTTGAGGGCTCTATTGAGCAAGGATTCCGCCTCTTCGTGGCGGTTCGTATGAATATAGAGCTGGGCGAGGTCCACGCAGCTTGTGCCGATTCTGAGGTTCTCCGGGCCGGACTTCATCGCCTCTTCCAGCGCTGATGTCCAGCACTTCAGGCACTCGTCATAGTCCTGTGCCTTGAAAGCCTTCTGGCCTTGCCGTTTCAGATTCTCCCAAGTCTCATTGACCATAAACGCGAAATTCCAAGAGCTAAGATTTCCCTGCCTCAGATCTTACAACCAATCATCTCTTGAGATTGAGATATGGCGAAAAACTGCCGGGCATCGAATGTAGTGGCAAATTTCAAGTGCCTGCACTCAGTGAACTGCCGTGCTGGTTGATTTGACAAGATTGCTGTCTTTGAGCTCGGAGCGCACTGATTGGGAAAGTTCGATCTTTGCCGTTTTGCGGCGAGCATTGACCCAGCGCTCGAGGGAGGCTTTGGCATTCGGTTCTTGCAGCTTTTGCTTGATGAAGTCTTTGATGTCCGCATAGGCAAAGGTGCCTGCCGGCTGACGTTCCGTCACTTTGACAATTACATGACCGATCTCAATAGGAATGAGAGCAGGCGCCACCTGTCCCGCTTGCAGTTTTTCAACAACCGACTTGACTTGCGGGTTGAGCATGGCCGTCTCTACAAAACCGGCGTCTCCACCGCTCTTGGCGGCGCGAGCCTGCACGTCATCGGTATTTTCGTTGGCAAGCAGAGCGAAATCTTCGCCCTTTTGTGCGCGTTTTAGGATGTCCTGGGCTTTGTGCTCGATTTCCACTTTCTTGGCCTTTATGGCTTCATCGAGCTCTGTCGGGCTGATATTCGGCTTCAAGCGAACAATCTGGCTCTTGATGCCTTCCAAAGAACCGATGTTTTCTTCCGGGGCGGCAATGATGATTTGGCTCAAGCGCACGCGTTCGCCATGCTTCAACTTATCTTTGTTGGCTTCATAGAACTTTTTGGCAACATCGTCGGTGACCGGCGATTCGCTGACGATTTTGTCCTGAACCATGATTACCATGAAATTGTTGACTATATCGTCGCGGTAAAGTTCGGGTGACAAGCCTGATTGTTTGAGGGCTCTGGGATAAACTTCGGAATTTTTCAATTCCATGTAATTGTTGAACGCTTTGGTGGCAAAACCTCTGGCGCGCGCTTCGGCGAGGAACAATTCGTGGTCGACCAGCGAGTCGAGCAGACCCTCTTCTTGCAGGGTGCGGAACATCTTGCTGGCTAGCGCTTCTTCGAATATCAATTTTTCGAATTCGGCTTCGGTCATGTTGCCGCTCTTGAGAAATTCTTTGAATTTGCCCGGTGTATTTCCGCGCGCTATTTTTGCTGCTTCAAGAAGTTTGGCTTTCTCGTCGGCGGTGAGAGCCAAGCCGCGCCGGCGGGCTTCGGCGACATACGGTTTGGCAATGCCGGGGTCCATGGTCATCGTGTCCTGGAACTTCTGCAAGTTGGTTTTCAACTGCCGTCGATAAGTGGCCATCGTGATCGGTTGACCTTCGACATAGCAGATCACCACTTCGTCACCCAGGGGCTTGGATTTGATGACCTTCATGGCATCGGCGACCTGAGGCAAGTCCATCACCGGTTTTTGTTGCGCGTCGGCCGTTTTGCCGGTGTCTTTGTTTTTCTCGTCTTTATTGGCTGCCGCCGTGGTGTCGCCGGTAGTGGCAGTGTCCGAGTCCGGCTTTTTGCAAGCTTGCAACGAAACTAAGGAGAGAATTGCCAGCGATACTGCTATTTGCTTATTCATTGCGCGGTTGAAGCCCCTTTCGAATCGTCGATGTCGAGGTGAAGTGTTCCCTTATTTTGCATTGGAGACTGCGGTGTTGACCATAGAGCCAAGCAACTCTTCCAAAAGATCCAATTGCTCGACAGGAGAAAGTCCCTGTGAGCGCACCAGAATGCAAGGAGATGGACCGATGCCGCCCGCTTGACCCGGCTTGTAAGTCGTTCTTGTGGCTAAGTGCTTGGGCAATCGGCTCTGCACCGGCATCCATTCGTTTAGCCTGAATGAAACTGATAGCTTGAGGCTTTGACCGTCCGGCTTGATGCCCGAAACTTGAGCTTTGGCGCAAAGCAGGCGCAGTCCGACAACCTTAGCCAGATTGTCCACTTCCTCGGGCGGCTTGCCGAAGCGATCTTTCCATTCTTCTTTAAGCACCGAGAGATCGCGGTGAGTTTTCACATCGGCCAGGCGCTTGTATTCTATTAAGCGCTGATCCGAATCAGGCATGTATGTTTCGGGAATGAAGGCGGTGACGTTGATATCGATTTGCGCATCCGCATCGGAAGCCACGCTTTGACCTTTGAGCTCGGCCACCGATTCTTCCAGGAGTTTGCAATAAAGCTCGAAACCAACCGAGATCATATGACCGTGCTGCTCTGCTCCGAGGATGTTTCCCACACCCCGTATTTCCATGTCGCGCAAGGCGATTTGATAACCGGAACCGAGCGATGTAAATTCGCGAATGGCTTTGAGCCGGCTCTGCGCTGTTTCCGTAAGCACCTTCTGCGGGCGGCACAGGCAGTAAGCATACGCCTGCAAGTCCGAGCGGCCAACTCGCCCGCGCAACTGATAGAGCTGAGCAAGGCCGAATTTGTCGGCTTCGTTGACGATGATCGTATTGACGTTGGGAATGTCCAATCCCGATTCGATAATGGTCGTGCAGACAAGCACGTCGAATTGGTGGGCGGCAAAATCGAGCATCACGTTCTCGAGGTCGCGTTCGGACATTTGACCATGACCGATGATAATGCGCGCTTCCGGCACGAGCTGTTTCACTTCGAAAGCGATTTGCTCAATGGACTCGACGCGGTTGTGGACGAAATAAATTTGCCCGCCGCGTTCCATTTCGTGCAGGATTGCCGTGCGGACCAGGGGCATTTTATATTCGCCGACAAAGGTCTTGATCGGCAGCCGGTTTACCGGCGGAGTGTGGATGAGCGACATGTCGCGAGCGCCGGAAAGAGCCATGTGCAGCGTTCTTGGAATAGGCGTGGCGGACATTGTCAGTACATCGACCATCACCCTGAGCTGTTTCAATTTCTCTTTGTGCCCAACGCCGAATCTTTGTTCTTCGTCGATGATGAGCAAGCCGAGATCTTTGAAAGCGATGTCTTTCTGCAGCATTCGGTGCGTGCCGACCACGACGTCGCATTCGCCGACGGAAAGTTTTTGCACCACTTCTCTTTGTTCTTTTGCTGTTCTAAAACGGCTCAGCAAGCCGACTCTTATCGGATAAGCGCTGAAGCGTTCGCACAAATTATTGAAGTGCTGCTGGGCAAGAATCGTCGTCGGTACAAGTACCGCAACTTGCTTGCCGGACATGACGGTTTTGAATATGCCGCGTATCGCCACTTCCGTTTTTCCAAAACCGACGTCGCCGCAGATCAGCCTGTCCATAGGCTTATTTGCTTCCAGGTCGGACTTTACATCGAGAATCGCCTGCCACTGATCGGGCGTTTCCTCATAAGGAAATGCTTCTTCCATTTCGTACTGCCAGGGAGTGTCTGGTATGCACTGAAAACCCTCTTGCTTGGCGCGAATGGCATAAAGATTGACGAGGTCTTCGGCAACCGCCTTGACTGATTTCTTGACGCGTTTTTTAGTCGATTCCCACTCGGCGCCGCCCAGTCTGGAAAGACGCGGTGCGCTGTCGCCGGCGCCACGATAGCGGCTCAGAAGGTTGATCTGGTCGACCGGCACATAGAGTCTGTCTTCGCCCGTGTACTGAACGGTCAAATATTCTCTTTGCTGGTTGTCGACGGCAATTCTTTGCACGCCCACGAACTGACCGATGCCGTGCTTCATGTGCACCACATAGTCACCGACTTTCAAATCGGCAACGGAAGTGAAACGCTCATATGTTTTCTCGGCAACCTGACGGCGATAAACTGTGGGCCGCCGTTTCAGTCCAAACATCTCGGCATCGGTAATGGAGACGAGCATGGTGTCGTCCATGCGAAAACCTTGCACGAAGCCGTGTCTCGTTACCCAGACCTCGCTGCCCTGTCCGGGTGTCTTTCCACGTGCCACCATTTCCGCAAAGGAAATTCCTCCGGTTTCCGGCGCCGCAATATTTCCTGCCGCCGCCGCCGCTTCCGGAGAAGATGGCTCGTGATGCCGAATGTCGCTTTCCGCGCCCAGATATCTTGCCGGCGTGTCCCATTCCCGCAAGAGTCCAAGAATGCGTTGCGGCTGCTCTGTCGATATCACGATTTGATAGTCGTTGCGCCTGAAAGAACGCACTTTATCGATCACTGCTTGCATTTGATTGCCGAATCTTTCAATCGGATGGCAGTCGAATTGCACGACTGCATGCTCGGCTTCATCAGGAAATGCAGGCAGGCTGGAAAGATAGACGCGCTGCAAGGTATTGATTTTGGTCTTCAATTCTTCGAAGGAAGAATGCAGGGGGCGCGGCAGCGCCAGTAGACGTCCGGTGGAAACGCCTTCGTTGAGCGCTTCGTTGAGCTTTTCTTCGTAACTTAAAAGTGACGATGTGAGCAAATCCCATTCGTCGAAAAACACAAGAGATTTGTCCGGCAGGTAGTCGGCGAGCGTCGCGAAATTGTCGCTGACAAAAGGATAATAGTATTCGCAAGACTCTGGATATTGACCGGAAGCAAAGCCTGTCAGGTCATTCTCGATGATGGAAAGAAGCGTTTCTTTGGCGCCGTCATCGAGTTTTTCCGCTGATGTTTCGGCCGCTGCTCTCAGTCTATTGATGAGGTCGTCCTTGAATTCTTTTGTATCTTCAAGAACAATCCAGAAGCGAGGCGGAATGAGAGCTTCGCTCAGCTCGTCCACAGAGCGCTGGTTGTCTATATTGAATTGCCTTATGGACTCTACTTCGTCATCGAAAAGCTCGATGCGCATCGGAAATCCGCTCGACGGATAGATATCGATAATATCGCCCCTGATACTGAACTCGCCGCGCAGAGTGACGAGGCTCTCGCGCGAATAGCCAAGCCCAGCCAGCTTGCGCGCCAATTCGTCGCGATCGACGCTTTCGCCGCGCTTGAGATAAAAGCTCTTTTCTTTCAGCGTTTGGGCATCGAGAACTCGCTGTACTAGAGCCCGGATCGGAACAATGACGAGATAGGGCTGGTCGCCGCCGCCTGTGATGCGGTTCAAAACCTCGAGCTGAGGTGCGATATTGTCGGGGCTGCTGAGCACTTGCTCGTAGGGAGAAACTTCAGAAGACGGATAGAAATAAACCGGATAACGGCTCAAATTGGTGAGCTCGTGCTTGAGCCTGGAGGCCACCTGATTGTCTTGCACGATGATGAAGAATGGACGCTTCACTTCATGATGCAAAACGGACAGCACCAGCGATTTTGCCGAATCGGAAAGACCCGCCAGATTCAGCTCGGCTTGCGAATGCCGGGCGGTGCGAGCAAGCAGTTTGGCATACTGCGGCGAATTTAAAAAACTCTGGTGAAGCGCGCCGGCAAGTATGTTCTCGCGCATTTCACGTTTGGGATCCCCGGTATTCGATGACTGAGCTGCCATATTTCCTGTTGATGCCGCCTGATTCAAACTTCAAGCTCCGTATGTAAGCCAATTTTGGCGAATTTTGTATCCTATCATGTAGCACCTGCAGGTCGCCTCCTTTGTGTCGCATTTATGACGGCGAGGCAAATTTTGCTCTTTTGACGGATGGAGGCTGGTATCGCCTTCATTTCGCGTCACTTTACAGAAAGCTCAAAGACCTTCAGGTATTATGTCCTTGGTATTGTTTAAGGATAAGGAAATGTCACCGGCGCTCAAAAAAATGGAGAGAATTGTCTCTGGCGCCGGCTGGAGCGATTTCGGACGTTTTCTTGCCGTATTCGGCGCTGCCGCAATGCTGGTTTCGACACTCTATCTGCCTGTTTCTGCACAAAAATACAGGTACGCGCCGGAAGTCGAACAGCGCATAGACATTGCTGGGCGCATGGGCCGCGAAGGCCGATTCGAAGACGCTCGCAAGGTGCTTCAAGAAGCGCTCTCAATCGACCAAAATTGCTGCGTATGCTTCAACAGCATCGGCATTACGTATTTCAAAGAAGGGCATCTGAAAGAAGCGGAAGCCAATTTCCGGCGCGCCTTGACGATCGACCCGCTTTATTTGGAAGCGCTTTGCAATCTCGGTTTGAATCTTTATCAGCAAGGCGAATCGCATTACGACGAAGCGACCCTGTGTTTCCGCCAGGCCCTGCAACTGACGCACGGCAATGATGCGCAATTGCACAAAAATTTAGCCGATGTATTGCGCGATAAGGGCGAATACAAGGATGCCGCGCGGCACTACGGCGAAGCGGTGCGTTTGCAAAATGACTACGCACCGGCATACAACGGGCTTTCCATGCTGTATTACAGAATGAAGCAGTACGACAAAGCCTATGAAGAGGCGCAGAAAGCGGTGCGCTACAAGCCCGATTATGCGCTTGGATATTTCTACTTGGGCATGATAGAAACCTCGCGCAGGCATGTTCCTGAGGCTATTCAGTTCTATGAGACTTCCATCAAGCATGAGCCGAACCCCAGATATGCCGCCGATACTCGTCAAAAGATCTCTGATTTGAAAGCCGGCTTCATGCCGCCCGCCGATAACGCCGGACCTTCCCCTGTGGCGTCCAGCGCCGCAGTGGGAGCATCGCCCTTTCAAATCGCCGACATGGTAAAGGCTCAAGAATGGGGCAAGGCCGAGAGCGATCTGGCCCGCCTTATTGCGTCGCCGCAGGGCAAAACGGCAAACAACTACAACAATTATGGATATGTGCTCATTCGCCAGGGCAAATTCGAAGAAGCCGCCCGCGCTTACCGAAAGGCAATCGAGCTGAAGAAAGGTCGCTTCCCCCAGGCTCACTACAATCTCGGACAGGCGTTGCGTCTCAATAACGAGACTAAAGAAGCGGAAAAAGAGTTCAAAATCGCCGTACAAGAAACGCAACAGTTAAAGAAGCCATTTCCTGCCGCCTTCAACGCCCTGGCAATGTTGCAGAAGTCGCGCGGGGAGCTGGCTCAAGCCAGTCGAAACTATCACATGGCGCTGGCCCAGGCCGGCAAGTCAATGCCCGTCATTCATTACAATCTTGCCATTCTTCTGGAGAAAACAGAGAAAAGTCGGGATGCAGTGCGGGAATACAACAAATATTTGGAACTGGCGCCCAATGGAAAGAACGCAAAACAGGCGCGCCAGCGGCTAAAACGATTGACGGGCGATGCTAAATAACCGTGCGGATAAACTGGTTTGAATCTTTCAAAGCCAGACCTGTGAAGCTTACACTGGCTGTCAAGACAATCGTTGGGGTCTGTTGTACAATCAACAACCTGACCAGGTTCGCTCTCGAGAAGACGAGCCCCATTCTGCCGAGCAGAGAAGAAAGACAATGAGCGTCACAGAGAACGACATCAAAAGCGCAACAGAGGCAAATTCTCACACAGAGGAGATGCTGGAAGCTGTTTGCGCGGTCGCGCGCGCTCGCGAGGTCAGTGCCGTGCCTGCCGGAAAGACACGTGTTGCCGTCTTAATGAGCGGCGGGGTCGACAGCTCAGCAACTGCATATCTTCTCAAGGAGCAAGGTTATGATGTAGTCGGTGTCACCGGCTGGCTGATCAAGTCCGGCAGCCGCTGCTGCGATACGGGCATGATCGATGCCGCCCGCGTTTGCGAACAGCTTGGAGTCGACCATCATGCGGTCGATTTAAGAGAGTTGTTCAAAACGCAAATCATCGATGATTTCCATCAGTCTTATGCTCGTGCCCGCACGCCCCTGCCGTGCAGCCTCTGCAACACCGTGATTAAGTGGGGCGCATTGATGAATTACGGCCGCAAAATTTTGGGCGCCGAATATATTGCCACCGGTCATTATGGTCGCATCCAGGAAATCGACGGTCAGATAAGATTGGCTCGGGCGCTCGATCCTAAGAAAGATCAATCATACGTTCTTTGGGGTTTGACTCTCGATCAACTGAAGCACACTCTTCTTCCCCTCGGCGATTACACCAAGGATGAGATTCGCACGATTGCAGGCGAGGCTCAATTGACGACTGCCAATCGACCGGACAGTCAGGATCTTTGTTTCATTCCGATGAACAAAACACCGCAAGAGTATCTGGCTGGATTTTTGCCGGAACTTCCGGGGCCTATTCTGCACGCGCTCACTGGTGACCTTATGGGCGAGCATAAAGGCACGCACAATTTCACCATCGGGCAACGGCGCGGCATCAATATCTCTTACAAAGAGCCGCTTTATGTGACGTCCATCGATCCTGATATGCGTATTGTTTACGTAGGTCCGAAAGATGCTCTTTTGCGCCGCGAGCTTACCGCTTCATTCATGAATTGGATGTTGGAGGCACCACCGGCGGAGCCATTCCGCGCGCAGGTGAAAATTCGCTATAACAGTCCTACGGCACCAGCACTGGTTACACCCCTGCCTGATTCGAAAGTGTCGGTATTGTTCGATGATGCCCAGCCGGCCATAACGCCGGGACAGGTGCTGGGAATTTACGATCTGTCCGATGCATATATTATTGGTGGCGGCTGGATAGATTGATTCAGCAAATTTTTTTCGCTGCGCTTTCGCCTGTTTGCAAGAGCGCAATTTAATCACGCCAGTTCCAAATGGTGAAACGCGTGTTGTCATGCTGTTTCTTGCTTTTCGAGATTGGGAACCGGTGCCACTTGCATGCGTCCAGATCCTGATACTGATGTTGCTAATGAAAAGCTCAGATCCTATAATACGACTCGGCAGCCCACGGATTTTGATGTAAATGCTTTTGAAAAACCGCGTCTTTACCAGGTTTCGCCCGATACCCATTCTCATTGCTGCACTGATGGTGGCAACTTCGATATGCGTTAGCGATCAAGCTGCCGAAGCCAGGAGCAGATCCGCCGGATCAAAAAGCCATGCCTCGTCGTCAAGTCGTAGCAGTAAGCGCTCGCACGGGTCCGCCAGATCTTCGCGCTCACGCAGTTCCAGAGTCGTTTCATATTCGGGCTCGAAAAGAAGAAGTGTAGCGGTCAGAAGCAGCCGTACATCTAGGGGACGCAAGATCCGCATAGTCAGGCAACCGCGCCCGAAATACGCATATCCGCTCAGCATTTTTCTCATGCATGCTCCTTCCTTTGATAAGAGCCCGCTCGATCAAACGACAAGTGAACGCATCGCGCGTGCCTGGGATCGTGGTATCGCCGATAGTTACCCGGCGCGATCCTTGGTTAGAGCCGGCGTCGTGCAATACCATCCTCTGCGCGGCGGAATCTATTACCGGCGCGAACCTGTGAAATACATTATTTTGCATTCGACCGAAACAGGTATTCCCGTGAGCGCGGTCAATGTAATCGAGGGCTGGAGTTCGATGGGGCGCCGCCATCCGGGTGCGCAATATGTAGTAGATCGCGACGGCACAATCTATCAAGCTGTCGACCCTGATCTTGCCACCGTTCACGTAAACATCTTCAAGACTTTGCCGGGCATCAACAACGACAACAGCATCGGCATCGAGATGAATCACACCGGTCGGCAAAATTACCCGCAAGCTCAGCGAGAAGCCGTCAACAAATTGCTCGCATACCTGCAGCAGCGCTACCAGGTAGAGAATGCGAATGTCATCACTCACCGATATGCCCAGCAAGGCGATCACACTGATCCTGTCAATTTCGATCTGGACGGTTTTCTCGCCTATAACCGTCAATTTCAGAGACGGGCTCTGGCATACAAGGTGAAGGGGCTGGAGCAGGATGTGAAAACCTGGAAGGCTCCTGAGCCTGCTGCCTCTACAATCTTGCAGCCTCATCCGGTGCAAGTGGAAGCAAGAGAACCAGTCGAGAAGAAAATCGAGAACGTAGAGAAAGTAAAAGTGATTCCGCTTCGCCCGGTCGAGGAAGCCGTTCGCACTGCGCCTTCGGGCAGCGGGCTTGAGCTGAAAGGTCCGATAGAAGTCGATCCGTCATCAGCAAGCGACCTGAATCAAAAAGAAAACTTCGAAGTTGACGGACCGGGCGCCACCGCGGGTGGTGAGTCATCCGAGCCTGCAAAAACCAAGGTCATGCCTGAATCCAGACCCGAGCCTGATTCTAAAGCTGAAACTAAACCGGAATCGAAGTTATCCTCTCCGGCTCAGCATCATGCCCCGGTGCACAGCGCACCACCTGTGAAAACGGCACCGTTGATCAATCAAAGCGTGCGCAAAGAACCGGTGAAGGCAGTCAGCAATCCGGCGCCGAAGCAAGTTGCCGCAGAAGCACCGGTAAAAGTAAGCAAGCCGCCCGCGAAGAAAACCATCTTCCAGCGCATGCGTGCCTATTTGAAAGAAAACTTCCAGTAGCAGTCAAACACTGTCAATCGAAATATCCAGGATGCTTGAATAGCCGTTTGGTCCTGTATTGAGATCGCTCTCAATGAGCGAAATCGTGTCGATCCTGTGCGACAGCGCAAACAGATTGGCGGGCGTTTTAAAGTCATCCAGAGAGCGGTTGGTTCGCCTTTCTTTCGTTTTGGATTGCGAATCATAAGAGAAACGGCAGACGGTCAAATGCGGTCTAAACCGGTCGAACCTTTCCACCTTGCCGTCTTTCTGCGAATAGTTTTGCAGTCCGATATTTATGGCTTTGTTTAGACTCGATGCCGGAGGATTGGCGCCGGTACTTTCCAGGACGAGCACTCGAGGCGATTGGAGAGATGACCAGACAACCACGCAGTCATAGTTGATCTCGAAAGTACCGCCATTCTCTGTGTGCTTCCAGTCTCTAATTGTTTTTTCCAGATCGCTTTTTACGGATTCAACCAGCTCAGCTTCGACATCGCCGAGGAAAAGCCAGGTCAGATGCAGCTTTTGAAGCGGCACAAAGCGCGCTTTTAGATGCCACTTTTGAGAAAGCTCTGGGTTCAAGCTTTTGAGCTGGGCGACCGTGGCGGCTTGTCCAGCATCCAGGAAAGTTCCGACAAAGAGTCTTCTCTTCGCTTCAGTCACTGCTCTCTTTGCCGCTGCTGTAGAAGCTTCTGCCTGATTCTCTCATTTGCTTTAGATAATTGCTGACTGTGCGCTGCGGGCCGGGTTGTCCGTAGATCTCTTCCAATTTTTCGATTATGTATGGGATGCCGAGCGAGTCGGCATAGCGCAACAACCCGCCTCTGAAAGGCGGAAAACCCATACCCATGACGGTGGCGACATCTATTTCACGAGGACGGCGCACGACCTTTTCTTCCAGGCAGCGAGCCGCTTCATCTATCATCGGCAAAATAATGTGTTCCGCCAATTTCTTGCATTCTTCCGGCGGTACTTTTTCCTCACTGACATTCAGTTTTAAAACGCTGGCAAGATCCGGATCGAGACCCAAATTTTTGCCCGATTCGTCCCAATTGTAGAGACCCTTGCCGTGCCGCTTTCCAATGATGCCTATGTCTTTCACGCCTTTGAGAACTTGCGGTTTGGTAAAACGCTCGCCGATACTTGCTTGCAGCGAATCGGCAACCAGAAGCGCCACATCCATTCCGACTTCATCGGTAACCCCCCACGGACCGAGAGGCATTCCGAAGTCGAGGGCTGCATCTTCGATCCAGTTGAGCGCCACACCTCTTTCGACCAGGCGTGCAGCTTCGAGGATGTAGCAGCACAATAGTCTGTTAACTACAAAGCAAGTGCTGTCCTTGACCGGCAATGGGAGCTTATCCAGCGCGGAAAGAAAAGCCAACACTTTCGATTGATTTTCCTTGCTTGTGTTTTTGGCAGGTATAACTTCGACAAGCGGCATGCGATCGACCGGGTGGAAGAAGTGAATGCCGAAGCATTCGTGTTGCATGGAAAGTCTGTCAACCAGCTCATTGACTGAGAGTGACGATGTGTTGGTGGCGACAATCGCACTCGGCTTCAAGACCGGCAGGATTTTTCCGAGTATCTCCACCTTCTTGTTCAAATCTTCTGCACAAGCCTCAACCAGGAGATCGACATCGGCAAGGTCAGCCAGCGTTTTTGCTGACTTGATCGCACCGTGGGCGATTGTCTTTTCGCCTTGCGATGACTTTTCAGCACGGCTGACATTGTTGACCACAGTCTCGTACATCAGCTCCTGGCGAGCATCGCTGGCTGCTTTGACGACGACGTCAAAACCTCTGATTGCCGCCCAACTGGCGATGTTCGTGCCCATGATGCCACCGCCCATAATGCCGACGGCTTTTATCGGTTGGGAGCCTTGCTTGGCTGCTTTTGCCGAAGCGGACATTTTGTAGAATTCAGTTGTGAAGAAAAGGAAGATCATGTTGCGGGCGGTTTCGCTGAATGACAATTCGCCAAAAGCTCGTGACTCGAATTCGTGACCTTGCGTCATTCCCTGAGAAAGTCCGGTGCGCACGGATTCGAGCGCCTTTACGGGAGCAGGATAATTGCCCTTGGTTTTGATGCGCAAAGTGCGTTCCATCATCTTGAAATACTTTTCTTGCTTTTCAGGACTGTCTTGCGCGGCTCCGTGCGGACGAGCTTTCCACTCCGGGTCGGCAGCAAGTTCCAAGCAGTAACTTTCTACACGCGGCAGCAAATCTTCTTTGCTCACCAATTCATCGACAATGCCCATTGCATGAGCTTTTTGGGCGTCAACAGATTGAGCAAAAAGAATGAATTCGCATGCTGCCCGCAATTCAATCAGTCTCGGCAACCTTTGCGTGCCGCCCAGCCCGGGGATCAATCCGAGTTTCACTTCCGGCAATCCGATTATTGTTTCGGGGCAGTCCGTGGCGATTCTGCGAGTGGCGCTGAGCGCGAGCTCCAAGCCTCCCCCCAGGCAGGTGGCATGTATGCCGCAAACGATAGGCACCGGCAGCGATGCTATACGCGTCAACAAGTCTTGCCCGCGGCGCGACATTTCATAATTTTCGTCAGCGTTCATTTTAAGGACTTCATGCAAGTCCGCTCCGGCAATGAAATTGTTGTCTTTAGCAGAGACAATTCCGACAGCCTTTACGCTTGCGTCTTTCTCGATCTCGTCGACTACTGCTCCGAGCTGGGACAGCACCGCAGTGGAAAGAAAGTTCTCCTTTTGCGGCGAGTCGAATGTGATTATTGCCACTCCGCTCGGAAGCTTCTCGAGCTGGACTAACTTTCTATCCGTTTCCAATTGTGCTTGAGTCATTTTTGTTTCCGAGGCCGCCGTCTTCTAGAACGCCCTAGTCTACTAGCGGGCGTTGAAAAGGTGCTCAAATCCCCGCAATGACTTAACTTTCCTTTTCTTTCTTGATCTGCTTCATCTCGTTTTTCAGAGCGTCCTCGACTCCTTTAGGACCACCCATGCCTTTCAGCAAAAGCGCGCCGCCAAGCGCGAAGGGCAGCAGCATGAGGATGGTGCTGAGCAAGCTCATGTTGGCAAAAGTCATTCTCAATGAAGATAGAATCGCAAAGAAAATCAGGGCGCAAGAACCGGCTGTAATCATCCAGCCCGCCCGGCTTTTTGAATCGTAAAACATCCAGCCGATACCGATCATCAAAGGAATGAGCAAGAGACCGAAACCACCGCCTCCCATTCCGAGCATGGCCATAAATCCGCTGCCGACCGTCACATGCTGGAAGAACATCAGCAGCCCGACACCGATAAGCCCCAGGCCGCCGAAATAGCACAGGTCCGACTTCACAGTCGTCGATGGCGCATCGGTGCTGCCTGTTTTAAGAGTAGTCCCCTTCTGCTCGGAAGCGAGCTGGCTCGGTGACTCTTTGAGGACCGTCGTTTCCAGCTCTAAAAGCTTCTTTTTAATCTCTTCTTCCTTGCGGTTCATTTGGACCTCCAGGCAGTCCAGAAAAGCGTAGTCACAGGTTCGCTACCAGCATAGCACCGATTTTAGGGCGGTCCGCTCAATGTGTTCCGCCGGCTTGAACAGTCGCCTTTTCCCGGAATCTCTGGGCAATCGGCATTCTCCAGCCCATGCCGAAGGCTCGGGAGGAAACTTTGAGCCCGGGTGCGGCTTGTTTTCGCTTATATTCGTTGCGGTCGATCCGGTTGATGACGTCTTGCACCACCTCGGGGCGATACCCCAGCCGGATAATTTCATCTGGTTTGCGTCGCTGTTCCACATAAGCGTGCAGAATTCCATCCAGTATCACATATGGTGGCAAACTGTCCTGATCGAGTTGATTTGGTCGCAGCTCGGCGGACGGTGGCTTGTCTATCGTGCTAACCGGAATCACGGGCTTTCCAGCTTCTTCGTTGATGTAGCGGGCGACATCATAGACCATCATCTTAGGCAAATCGGAGATTACAGCAAGACCTCCGCACATGTCACCATATAAGGTGCAGTAACCGACCGCCAATTCTGATTTGTTGCCGGTGGCCAATACAAGATGACCCATCTTGTTGGAAGCGGCCATCAGTATTGCGCCTCTGATGCGAGCTTGAATGTTCTCTTCGGTGACATCTCTTCCGCGCCCTTGAAACAAACCTGCCAGCATGGTGTCGTATGCGTTCATCGCCGGTTCGATGGGGATGATGTGAAACTCGATGCCCAGACTTTCGGCAAGCTCTCGCGCATCGTCGATAGAATGCTGAGACGAGAATGGGGACGGCATCGCTATTCCCATCACGTTTTCCTTGCCCACGGCTTTGACGGCGATGGCGGCCGTGACGGCTGAATCGATGCCTCCTGAAAGACCGATCACGGCTTTTTGAAAACCGCATTTGCGCATGTAATCGCGCGTGCCCAGAACCAGCGCGGCAAGCGTGTTTACGGTTCTGTCTGAGGAAAATTCTTCGATCGTCCCTTGCAGTTTTACCCCTGTTTCTTTGCGTGAGTCGACATCCACGAAAATCAAATCTTCTTCGAAAGCCTTCGCCAATGCGACCAGCTCGCCCTTCTCATTCATAACGAACGAGCGACCATCGAAAATCAACTGGTCGTTTCCGCCCACGCTGTTGACGTAAACCATCGGCAACTTATGGCGCCGCGTCTGCTCTTTGACCAGCTCCTGGCGAATATGCTCTTTGCCGACCGCAAAAGGCGAGGCCGAGATATTGATCAGAAGTTCCGGTTTCTTTTCGCTGAGAATCTGAAGCGGATCTATTTGATAGGAGAGTTTTTCCAGAATGTCGCCGCGAGTCCAGATGTCCTCGCAGATGGACAAGCCGATATTGATATCTCTGAAAAGGATCGGCGTGTGCTGTGAAGCGGGCTGAAAATACCTGTCTTCATCGAATACATCATATGTAGGCAAAAGTGTCTTGTGCTGCACGGCCTTAATGGCGCCGTCCTCGAGAAACGCGCAGGCATTGTAGAGATGTTTGCCCTTGCCGTGATTGATATCGACAAATCCGACAATTGCCGGTATTTCAAGGCTGTCTTTCAGCTTGTGGACGCCTTCAAGATTGGCTTGAATGAAGCTGTCCTTGAGCAATAAGTCCAGGGGCGGGTATCCGGCTACCGCCAGCTCGGGAAAAACGATCAAATCCGCCTTCGCTTTCTTGGCGCGACTGGCGAAGTCCAGCATCTTTTCAATGTTTGCTGTGATGTCGCCGACTGTGGTGTTGATCTGGCCGAGAGCGATTTTCATTGGCAACCTTTTTTACAGTGCGTTTAACAAGCGGTTATCCATGGGACATATTTATCAGGACACTCGCCTGAAAAAAAAGAATTATCGCAGTTTCTTCCCTCGAAGGCTCAAAACTGCCCGGGCTGCGCGATCTAGCGCAAAGGAGCCGGTTCTGCTTCAATAATAAAAGCGCATTCACATTTAGTAGTAAGTAGCTATAATTGTTAAATCCCGTTTACTAGAAAGTAAGGTGTCCATGAGCGGCTTAATGGCTAACTCCTTAGCTAGCAAGGTGAAAACACTTGCAGTCACCGCCGTGTTTTCTGGCCTTTCTGTTGCATCATCCGTCGCGCCGGCGCTGTCTCAGGAGAGCGTTGCCGTAGGCAGAGTGCCTGCGCACTCGTCGCGCCATTTCTCCCGCCATTTGACAGGACCGGCTGACGGAGCTGGTCTTTGGGTCAATATGTGGAATTATCCCCTGGTCGAGAATGCTGATGCATATTGCAAGAAGCTGCACAGTCACGGGATTCGCAATATCTTTATTCAGACTTCCCGCAGCAATACAGCCGCTCTATGCGAACCGGCAAGATTAAGCGCTTTGATTGACTCGGCGCATCACTACAAAATCCGTGTCATTGCCTGGGGATACCACGAGCTGGCCAATCCATCGGCTGATGCGGACAAGATGATAGCGGCCGCCAAATTCACCAGCGAGCGCGGCGAACACGTGGATGCGATTGCTCCCAACCTCGAGAAAAATTTGGACGCCAAAGCGGTAGAAGCTTATTTGAAGCGCATTCGCGAAGCCGTAGGACCGACCATGCCGCTCATGGCGGTCGTGTACAGCCCTCTGAATCGCGCGCCGCAAGTGGCAAAAACACCCTGGCCCTTGCTGGCAAGATATACGGATATCATTGCGCCGATGGCGTACTGGAATTCGAAATGGCAGAAGTATTCAGCCTATGACTACACTCTTGCCACTGTCCGCATGGTCCGCCAGTTGAGCGGCAAGCCTGATGTGGAAGTGCATGTCATCGGCGACGGCATGGGCACGAAGTCCGAATCCATCCATGATTTCATGCGGGCCTGCAAGGCTGCCGAAGCTACTTCCGCCAGTCTTTACCCCAACCACCAACCGACAGACGAGCAGCTAGTCTGTCTCTCGAAATATTTCGAGTATTTCCCAGTCAACTCCCGTTATCGCCTTTTTGCTCTGCGCGAGTTGACCGGCTCCGGTGTAATCGAGCCTCTGGCAATGGGTGATCCGGCTGCGGCAATTTCTCGCGGTGACTTCTACGTACTTATTCTGCGTCAGTTGGACCGTCACAATGTGCTGGCTAAGCGATCGCCCTTCGAGCGCACATCCTTGCCGCTTGATGTGACCAAAGTCGGCGCTTACAAGCTGCTCTCCCGCGTAAAAGCCGTCGATTCCAAAGGATTGGAGCTGGCCTCTGAGGAGGCTTTAAATGAATATCTGCGTCGCCCTATGTGGCCGCGCGAGGCACTGGAAGTTGTCGCCAGGCTGGTTGAAGTGCAGAGCAATTTGAAACGCCTGCCCCCCAATATCATCGAGCACTACGCACGCGCATATAGAGGAACAGCCACCGCCCGCAAAGACGGCGAGGTCAATGGCTGGCTGGGACAACCGGCTTTCGCGGAACGTCCGGCTTCTGCCAATGCGCCCGGCTCCCGCCCTCTCAGCTATCTTGATGCCGCTCAAATTGCTCTGGATACAGTGAGCGGACTCAAATAGACTGCCGAAACGGGGATGTTTTCAATAGTCTTGCGCCGGCAAGATTAAGCTAAGTCGTCGAGGGATTGCCTTATGCCTTTCAAGTGATCAAAATGATGTTAAAGGTTGGCGTCGTGGTGATTATTCGCCGCACGCGGGTACAAAACTGGTAAGAAATTCGACCGAATCGACTTTGGCCAATCCAAGGTTCATAACTGGTTAGCAATTGACGATCTCAACTTTTCCGAAATCACCGGCATGATGAGCGAGCGCGGAGGCACTCGACTTTCTTGGCCGGTTTTCCATTTATAGTTCCCCCTCTGAAAGGAGGTTTGATCATGCAAGTGACCGTAACCGGGCGCAATATAGAGCTCACCCCAGCCCTCAAAGATTATTTGGTGGACAAGTTGGCTCGAGCGCAAAAACACTTCGATCATGCTCTCAGTATTACAGCCCTTCTCAGCGTAGCCAAGAATCCATCGATAGCCCATAACCAGACGGCCGAAATTACGATCAGTCTTAATGGATCCGTGATTCGCGGGGAAGAATCGACCGAAAATATGTACGCCTCCATTGATTTGGTCGCCGACAAGATTGAAAGACAACTGCGTAAATACAAGACAAGGTATTGGCATAAGGGTGGCAAGGGCAAGGACCGCGGGGAACACGCTGCGCCTGTTGACGTCAGTCCATCTGAGGATGACGATTTCGCCGTCCAGAAAGAAATTGCCCTGGAGGATATCAAACCGAAAATTGTTCGCTCAAAGCGCTTCCCTTTGAAGCCGATGCTGCCTGAAGAAGCTTGCAAGCATATGGATTTGCTCGGACATGACTTCTTTATGTTCATCAACTCAGAGACACAACAGGTCAATACTGTTTATCACCGGCGTGACGGCAACTACGGATTGATTGAACCCGAGGCATAACCGGGTCTGCTTGAGAACTTGAAGCATATTGATTGCGGAAGCGGCTTCCGCGGGCAACCGCTGAGCTTGCTTTCCGCTTTCAAGAATGTGGTGGTTTTTAAGTGGTTCGGTTGCCAGTATTTCAGTAAAAATCCCGTATCCGTATAAATAGATTCAATTAAAATCCATTCTTGGTATGCTGAGACAGCCTAAAGGTCCAACCGGCCGGCTGGCGTTCTACAGCGTATTCGTAAGTTTTGAATCGCGTTTTTTCCAAGAGGCGTAGCGTGGTGTCATCTAGTTCAGATCGTGGTGTTGCAAAACGAATATTTCTCTCGCTCTTCATCGCAGCAACGGTATTCATAGGACCTTCTGCGCCAGGTGCGTTTGCCGATCAGAATGCTGTGATTGGCTTGAACAATGAGGGCGTGAAAGCGCTCAATGCGGGCAACTTCGCCCTTGCGATTCAAAAGTTCGAAGCTGCCTTGCAGATGGATAAGTCATACGCACTGGCACGAGAGAACCTGGCGATTGCGCATAACAACTATGGATTGCAGCTTGCGAAAAGCAATCCCAATGAAGCTCTCAAACAGTTTCACCAGGCTTACTATCTGAATAAGACAAATGCCACCACGGCGCAAAACGTGGAAGGCATCATTCGAATGCTGGGCAAAGATCCGCGCGATTTCAAAACTCGCGTGCAAATGGCTGACCAGGCACGAGCCTCCGGTGACTTCATCGGCGCCATAGTCGAGTATGCTGAAGCGCTCAAAATCAAAGATGATGCCAGAACTCACATCAAACTCGGTGATGTTTATCGCGTGCGCGACAACACCGATGATGCAATCAAAGAATTTCAGGCTGCCGCGCGCTCCGGAGACTCAGCAGAGATTGAAGTAAAACTCGGTCAAGCGCTGCAAGCAAAAGGTGATCTTCCGAATGCCGTTGCTGCATTCGGAAGAGCGCTCGCCTTCAATCCATCGGATAACGATACGCTGGATGCATTGCAAGCCGCCTGGGAAGACGCTTTGAAGAAAGATCCTCTGGCGCCGGATAACCACATCGGTCTGGGACAAGCGCTGCAATTCCGCGGAGATTTCGGCGGAGCCACTGCCGAATACAAGCAAGCTATTCAATTGTCGAAGGGAAACAACCCGACGGCAATGAAATTGCTCGCGGCATTGCCTGAAGCGATCAAGAAAGCCACCACTGATAAGCACATCAACAATGCTGCTGATTTGATCACGAAAAAACTCTATGCGCCTGCTCTGGAAGAACTCAAATTGGCGCTTTCTTCTGCTCCAAATAACCCGGACGCCTGGGTGAACATGGGCATCTGCTACCAGCAGACAGAGAAGTATCAAGAAGCGATTGAAGCATATCAAAAAGCTCTGCAGTTAGATCCGAAAAATGCTGATGCTGCAGAAGGATACAAGAGCTGCACAGTGGCATTGCAAGAGAAACAAGTTGCGCAGGCAGAAGGCGCTGCAGGCGATGCTTATAAGCAAGGAAAGTATGAAGATGCTCTGAAACTGTACGGCGCTTTGATTCAGAAAGATCCCAAAAATGCGGCCTACTACTACAACCGGGGTGCTGCGCAGCAGATGTTGAAGCAGTACGACGCGGCGATGGCTGATTACAACACAGCTATGGGGCTCGATCCGAAGAACAAAACTTATAGCGATGCGATGGATTCGGCAAAGAAAGCGAAAGTCGATCCGATCATTGCAGATGCCGTTGCAAAACATAAAGCTGAGGACTACCCAGGCGCGATCGCCGGATATCAGCAAGCCCTGGCGATTCAGCCGGGTAATGCGCCTCTCTGGTTCAACATCGCCAGCGCATATTATGCGATGGAAGATTATGCCCGCGCACGCGATGCTTATCAAAAAGCAGTCGAAGTCGATCCCAAAGGTCAAGTCGATGATCTTTATTTGATCGCAGTTATCGACGAGCACTTTGGCAAGGGACCGCAAGCGCAGGGCGAATACTTGAAGTATATGGCGCAGGCTCCAGGCGGTAAATATGTTGCCCAAGCGAAGGAGCGCGTTACTGCACTGAACAAGGGCGAGCCGCCGCAGAAGATCAAAGGCAAGGCAGAAATTGCTGCAGAAAAATCTGCTGACGACGCATATCAGGCAGCTATGAATTTGAGCAATGCGGGCAAGATGGATGATGCGATAGCGCAAATTCAAAAAGCGATCGCTGCTCAGCCGAAGTACGCCGACTACTATGCGGTCTACGGTTCGTTCTTGCAAAAACAAGGCAAGCTGGACGAAGCGATGGCTCAATACAAGCAAGCTGCATCCATCGATCCGAAGAATCCGAAGAATCAAGAGTATTTGAACGCGGTTGCCGACGCGCAGGGCGATAAGGTTGCACCGATTGCCGATGCTGCTGTTAAGTTGCAGCAAGACGGCAAATATCAGGAAGCAATCGCGAAGTATCAAGAAGCTCTGGCAATTCTTCCCAACAACGGACCACTGTGGAGAAACATGGGCAGCGCGTATCAAGCTGCAGATGATTTCAACAACGCGTTCAACTGCTACAAAAAAGCGTACGCCGCAGATGCGAAGGGCGAAGTGAACTGCCTTTATTTCATGGCTGTCATTGATGAAAATTTCAAGCGCGGTCAAGCTGCGTTCGACAAATACAACCAATACAAGCGTGAGGCGCCGGCTGGTCAGTTCATCAAGGAAGCAACGGCAAGAATTGCAGCTTTAAGCAAGAACGTCAACGACACTGTGGCGATGCAAACGCAAGCGGAAGCGAAAGCGAATGCGGAAACAGAGAAGTTGATTGCTCAGGCGACCGATGCGTACAACCAGAAGAACTATGACGTCGCCATTGGGCTCTATCAGCAAATCGCACAACTGAAGCCGAAAGAGCCATCAGTTCCGTATTCACTTGGTGCTATCTATCAACAAAAAGAAGATTGGGATAACGCCGTCAAATATTTCCAACAAGCCGCAAGCATGGATCCGAAGAATAAGAATTACTCGGATGCTCTGGCTGCTGCTAAGGCAAGTGCAGTCGGACCGGTTATGCAACAGGGATATGCGAAACAGACTGCTGGTGATGCGGCGGGTGCAATTCCTCTGTATGAGCAAGGTTTGAAACAGTATCCGAACAATGCTGCCGGGTGGACAAGTTTGGCCGCCTGCTATCAAGCTACTGACGCGTTCCAAAAAGCTTATGATGCATACAAGAAAGGCTACGACATCGATCCGAAAGGACAGGTTGGAAACCTTTATTTCATGGGCATCTTGGACGAGAACTTCGGCAAGGGTAATCAGGCTTGGAATGAATATCGTGATTACGTTGCCAAAGATCCTCGCGGTGCTTATGTGTCCGATGCACAATCTCGGATCGCTCGTCTCGGCAAAAACGTAAATGATGTTGTGAAGCTGCAGACAAGCGGACAGGTCAAAGCTCAAGGCGATGCCGCCGCCGCTTACGATGCTGCTGTAAAACTGCAGACAGATCAAAAGTATGACGAGTCGATCGCTAAGTACAAGGAAGCGATTGCACTTCTGCCCAACAGCGATTCCTTCTACTACGGTATGGGCACTTGCTATCAGGCGAAGAACGATATCGATCTTGCGATTGAAGCTTATAAGAAAGCGATCAGCCTCGCGCCGAATAACCCGACATACAAACAAACGTTGACTGGCGCGCAGCAGATTAAGGCTGCCCCTTTGATCGACTCTGCGATCAAGAAGCAGACCGATGCGGCTAAGCCAGATCTTCCGGGAGCGATCGCCGACTATGAAGCTGCCCTTAAATTGTGGAACGATCCTTCCACCCATATGAACCTGGGAACCGCATATCAGGCTGCTAACAACTTGAACAGAGCGATGTCGGAATACAACAGCGCCCTGCAAATGGATCCCAAGACATGCGTCGAGTGCTACTACTATCGCGGCACTCTCTGGGAAGCTCTGAAGAACATTCCCAACGCGGTCAAGGACTATCAAGCTTATTTGCGTGCCGCACCAGGCGGGCAGAGTGCTGCTGCTGTAAGAGATCGCATCAAACTGCTGGCGCCTGCCGGCAAGCGATAAGACGACGTGAGCGCTGCTAAGAAACCGGCGTCGAAAACTGAGAGCAAAGAATTCAAAGCGACCAAAGAATTCAATAAATTGCTCTTGGGCGGGCACGTCAACGGCGGCATCAAAGGCTCGGTTGCGAAAGCCGAGGAGATTGGTGCGCAGGTCATGCAGATCTTTCTCGGCTCTCCTCAGTCGTGGCAGGATGCTGCCCCTCTCGAAAAGGATATCGAGCTATTTGTGGCTCAGGTAGCCGAAAAGAAGCTTGGTCCTGTATTCGTACACGGTAATTATCTGGTCAATCTTGCATCCAACGATGCAGCAAATTTAGAGAAGTCGATAAACAAGCTTCGCCATACGCTCTTTTTAGCAGACCGTATTCGCGCTCAGGCTGTCATTTTTCACCCGGGTGCTGCCGGTCAGACACCGAAGCCGGAGGCGTTGAAAAAGGTTGTCGCATCTTTGACACAGGTTTTGAAAGGCTACAAGGGTAAAACGAAACTGGCGCTGGAGGTTTGTGCCGGAGCCGGAACCACAATCGGAGACAGGTTTTCCGACCTCAGCTCAATCATCAATGCGATGAATGGAGATGAACGTCTTGCGGTTTGCCTGGACACCTGCCACCTTTTTGCCGCCGGATATGATGTCAGCTCTCAACAAGGGTTGAAGGCGATGATCGCCGAATTCGAGAAAGAGGTGGGTTTTTCGAGGTTGGTGGCAATTCACGCCAACGATTCGAAAACTCCTCTAGGTGCAAGAAAAGATCGCCATGAGAATATCGGCAAGGGTTGCATCGGTGAGGATGCCTTCCGCAGAATGTTGCAGCACAAGGCTTTGCGGCATCAGCCCTGGATTCTGGAAGTGCCTGGTTTTGCCGAGAAAGGCCCGGATCGCGAGAACCTCGACATACTCAGGCGTCTAGCCAACTGACAAACTTCGTGTATGCTATTGACATGGGCTACCGAGGGATGTCCGGCGACATGAGGAATTCCAACTTACTAATTACTTTGGCTGTCAGTCTGATTTTTCCATGCAGTGCATTTGCATCGGAAGAAGATTGGATTCGTTATTCGCTGGGTGCCAAGCGTGCCATGTCGGCAGCCAATTATGCCGCTGCAGAAGAGCTATTGAAGAAGGCTGACAAAGAGGCCGATGGTATCACCAACAATTCTTCGCATAAAGCAATAACGTTGGGCAACCTCTCTCTGGTCTACAAAGCCAAAGGTGATTACCCCAACGCTGAAGTCTGCGCCAGGCAATCAGTTGATTTGATGCGCAAGTTGGAGAAGCGAGACGACTTTTCTTTTGCAGTGGCGCTGAGCAATTTGGCAGGCATTTTGAAAGACCAGGCCAAATTCAATGATGCAGAGCCGATGTACGACGGAGCACTCGCAATCATAGAGAAAATGCGCGGCGCAGACAGTTCCGAATATGCCACGGTCACCGATAACCTGGCGTTGCTTTATATGAGGCAGGGGCGTTTTGACAAAGCCATGCCACTGCAGCAGAAAGCATTAGCCACCTACGAAAAGACTCTTGGACCGGACCATCCAGATGTCGCGATTGCTCTGGGCAATCTTGCCGAAAGCTGCAAGCGTACTGGCAAAGACAAAGAAGCGATTACCCTGCTCGAGCGCTCGCTCAAGATCATGCAAAAGATTTACGGCGACGAACATCCAAGTGTTGCAACAGCTTTGGATAACCTGGCTTGTTTCTACGCCGATCAAAAGCAGTATGAAAAGGCTGAGAGCCTTGAATTGAAGGCACTTGCCATTTACGAGAAAACTGTAGGTAAGGACCATCCGGATCTGGCTATAACTCTGGATAATCTCTGCGAGGTCTACCAGAAGCAGGGACGCGCGGATGAGGGAAGAAAACTTCGCGAACGCTCGCTGAAAATTGCCGAGAAAACTCTTGGCGCCTCACATCCTTTTACTCTCAGCGTAAAAGAACGATTGGAGCAAATGCATACGGCGAAGGCGCCCGTAATGCGCTAATTCAGGCAAATCTACCGGACTACCCTGGGGTTATTCCTGTATAAATCCGTTCTTCTTGCACGGACAATAGACTCGCTCATCAAACATTTTTATGAAGCCTTCTGCTGTCAGCTCCGATTTGTCCTGGCCTCGGAGCGCCCGCTATTGCTTTTCGGAGTACGGAATATGAACAAGCTTTCTCTAAGTCTGGCTGTTGTTGCGGCTTTTTCTCTTACACCTTCATTCTGTGCGCATGAAGCCTCGGCGGACAAACTCTATAAAACTGGAGAGTTGCAGAAAGCAACATGGCACAAAAGCGTGCCGGAATACTATGTAGAAGATAGAACACCAAAGGTAATCTATCAGACAAAGCCTGATCCTGAGCCGATTTATATGATCGATACTCGCTTGCCGCAGGCGAAGCAAGCACCGGTGCTGATGCTTCCTGGTGCTCCGCAAGTTGGTAGCGCGGGTGGTGGCGTGGCTGCGCCTCCGGGATTTGTTGTTCTCGATCCCAATCGTCTCGGTCCGGCGAAGTTCGGCACCAATATTCCGGCTGCCGGACTGAGTCCTGCACAGAGTTTGCCTGACGGTGTTTCTACAAACAGATTGGCCGGCAAGGCTTGGCCTGGTGCGCCGAAGAGCGAAGCGGGCACAGTTGCAGCTCCTGCGCGGGCATTGCCGGCAGGAAACGCGGTGCCGGCCACGATGTCGTACGCTCCCACCAGGTCCGGCACCGGCTCAGCAAGCAGTGCTGTCAACGTCAAAACATCCGTGGACGGAAAGGTTGTAAAACGCGGAACGTTGCTCAAGTAGCAGAATGTTTGCGGTGATGGACGACAAGCACCGCCGCCAGTATTGCCGCCACTGCAAGCAGAATTGTGCTGGTTACGATTGCCGCCGGTATGCCGAAGGCAAGCAGACTGTCTGTGCGCATCGGTTCGATAATTAGACGCCCGATTGAATAACCGATGATGTAGAGACAGCCGAGCACGCCGGGATATTTGCGCAAGCGCTCAGCCAACCCGAAATAGAGAAGACAAAAGAGCAGCAAGTCAAAAACTGACTCATAGAGAAAAGTAGGCTGGAAATATTTCTGTTCTTTGAACTCCCAGGGTCTGCTCTCCTGCGGAATGAAGAGTTTCAACGGAAAGTCCTCTCCTACAGGTCGGCCGAATGCTTCCGAATTGAAAAAGTTTCCCCAGCGCCCGATCGCCTGGGCAAGCGGCATAGCGGAAAGAATGAGATCTGCCGTTACGAGAATCGGCAGTTTCTTCACACGGCAATAAACAATGCCGGCAAGAATTCCACCGATAAGACCACCGTGAATCGACAAACCGCCCGTCCAGATCATGAGAGCTGTGAGCGGTTCGCTCAAGAAATGCTTGTAGTTCAAAAGTACGAAGTAGAGCCTGGCACCAATCACGCCACCGCCGAATCCCCAGAATGCGGTGTTCAGCAGTTCTTCCGTGTCCAAATTCCACTTCTTTGCCAGGCGCATCGCCATGGCGGACGCGGCAAAAAATCCCAGCACGAACATGAGCCCGTACCAGCGGACAGTGATCGGTCCCAATTTGAAAAGAATTGCGCCCGGAGATTCAAAAATCAAGAAAATGCCTTTCACGCGTCAGCTTATTAATTGTAGCCGCACGCGCAAAACGCCTCAATTCGAGGCGCGCTCTTTTGCAGTTTCGCCAGCTTGAAACTTAATACGGAGCTTGATCGTTCGGCACTCTGCCGCCGTACACGTCTTTCGGCGCCTTGCCGTTGCTTCTTTCTGCATTGGCCGGCAGCTTCGAATCGTGCACTTCGTCGTGCGGATCGTCGCCGTGCGGGTCCGGTCCCTTCGGATCAGTACCACCGTACTTTTGAGCAATGATGAACTCTTGCTTGGCTCGGGCTAACGGACTGAGAGGAACGCTTTTCACATCGCCCAAGGTGGCTGGAGCGTTTGTGATTGCAACGGATACAAGTATTTCCAGCATAAATTGCCTCCGACGGAGAGAGGGAAGTATATTCCGTTGACATCTTGCAAAAGTATACATGGAAAGAATTGGCCGGGCGCAGTTTTTCTTAAAAGTAGAACAAAGCCGCAACATTGGCCTTTAGCGCCCTTAAAATTAGTGCTTGAGCGGATGAGCTATTTACAGGCTGGACGATGGCAAAAACAAAAACGCGCTGGATCTGCCAGCAGTGTGGGTTTCAAGCAAACGGTTTTCTGGGGCGCTGCACTGAGTGCGGGTCCTGGGGCTCGCTTGTCGAAGAGTTGGTAGGTGAGGCTGCCGGAGCTGCTGCGCAGACGGCACTGAGCCGCTCGCACCCGTCCCTTTCGCTTAAGGGTGGTCGAACCGCCCTGGCTGAAGCGGAGCGCCCGCTCGCTCAGCCTCTTTCGGAAATCGAGGCATCCGACAGCCAGCGCATGCCGACCGGGCTGGCGGGCTTGGATGAAGTACTCGGAGGCGGTCTGGTGCCGGGCAGCGTGGTTCTTCTGGCTGGTGATCCAGGTATCGGCAAGTCCACATTGCTGCTCCAGGTGGCTCGATTCTTAAGTCAAAACAGCACGCTTCTCTATGTCGCCGGCGAAGAATCCGCCCACCAGGTGCGTTTGAGAGCTGAGCGGCTGGGTGTTTCCTCGAAGAACATTCTCGTCGACGCCGGGCAGAACGTCGTTTCCATAGCCCAAAACATGATGTCCGGCGACGCCCGAGTCACCATCGTCGACAGCATTCAGTCTGTTTTTCATCCGCAAGTGGAGAGCGCTCCCGGCTCCGTCTCTCAAGTGCGCGAATGCGCCCAGGCAATGATCGCAGCAGCCAAGGAGCATGGCATCGCCACCATTCTTGTCGGGCACGTAACCAAGGAAGGCGCCATCGCAGGACCGCGAGTTTTGGAGCACATGGTCGATGTGGTTTTGCAATTCGAAGGTGACAGAGCGCGCGAGCTGAGAATCTTGCGCGGTGTGAAAAACCGCTTTGGCGCAACGCACGAAATAGCTGTTTTCTCCATGACGGACCAGGGCTTGAAAGAGGTCGACAACCCCAGCGCGCTCTTTCTGGGCGACCGTCTCAATCATCTAGGCAAGAAACAATCACCGCCCGGAACTGCCGTCATAGCCGGAGGGGAGGGACGCCGCTCCCTGCTTCTGGAAGTGCAGGCGCTTGTTTCCAATACGACCTTTTCTAATGCGCGCCGCGTCTCTAATGGCTTTGACTATAATCGCCTTCTTCAATTGCTGGCGGTGCTGGAGAAGAAGTCGGGGCTTTTCGTCTCCCACTGCGACGTTTATGTCAATGTGGTCGGCGGCATGGAATTCAGCGACCCGTCAGGCGACCTCGGTATCGCTGCCGCCATCGCCACCTCGCTGCTGGATCGCTCGATCGATCCCGGCTTGCTTTTCTTGGGCGAGATCGGGTTGACCGGTGAAGTCCGCCCGGTCAAGGCTGTTTTGCAACGATTGAAAGAAGCGCAAAAGCTTGGATTTAAACGCGCCATAGTGCCGAAGAGCAATTTGCCTTTGGATGGAAACCTCGAGCCTATGCAGGTGGTCGGGGTGGAGACTTTGAGTGAAGCTTTGATGCAGGCAATTCCCGGATTCGAAACTGCCAAAAAGCGACCGGCATCGGGCAGTTTCGAGGGCGGCAAAATGGACTGAGACATGCGCAACGCCCAGAACGAAAAGGTTCAAAACGCACTTTCAACGCTTCCCGATTCTCCCGGTGTCTACATCTTTCGAGATGAAGAAGGCACCATCATCTACATCGGCAAAGCGTTGAACCTGAAAAGCCGGGTCAAGTCATATTGGCTGGATACGGCTCCCCGCGAGCGCCCCAAGCTGGCCGTTCTGATGCCGAAAGTTGCTGATGTGAATGTCATCGTCACCAATTCCGAGAAAGAAGCGCTTTTGCTGGAAGCGAATCTTGTGCGCCAGCATATGCCGCGCTACAACGTCACTCTCAAAGACGATAAACGCTATCCGTGGCTGGCTATCACTTACGATGTCGCGTATCCGCGCTTGATCATGGTGCGCGATCCGCAAAAGTACAAGAAAGAAAATCCCAAGTCTCGCGTATTTGGCCCGTATGTCGAAACCGGCATGATGTGGGACACAGTAAGGATTTTGCGCAAGGTGTTTCCAATGCGCCAGCGCAAGTCGCCACTTTTCAAAGACAGACCGTGCATGAATTATTACATCGGTTTGTGTCTTGGTCCTTGTCAAAATCTTGTTGCCGAACCTGAGTATTTGGAAATGGTCGCTCAAGTGGAACTGTTTCTTGCCGGGCGCCAAACCGAGGTGATGAGCCAGCTTAAGCAACAGATGGAAGCAGCATCGGAAAATCTCGAGTACGAAAAAGCGGCAAAAATTCGCGATCGTTTGCGAGCGCTCGAAACTGTAATTGAAAAGCAGCAGGTCTTTTTCAAAGACAAAAAGGTCAGTCAGGACATCATCGCCGAGGCGCATGCCAACAAGCTTATTGCCATTTGCATTATGCGCGTAAGGGAAGGTAAATTGACGTCTTCGGAAACGGTTTGTTTGCCTCTGACAGATCGCACATCGTGGGATGAGGCGTATCAATCGTTTATCGATCTCTATTACACATCCGTCGAAGACGTCTCCGTGCCTCAAGAAGTGATGCTGCAACATCAAGTGGAAGATGCAGCAGCTTTGAGTGATGTTCTGTCTGCCAAGTCAAAGTATTCAGTGCGCGTTGGAATTCCGCAGCGCGGCGGCAAAGTCAAAATGATCGAGATGGCGAAGAAAAACGCTGAGCTCGCTTTGGAAAAGGAAATTACAGAAAAGCAAGAAGCAGACGCAAAAGTTGTCCGCCTGATCGCGCACTTGCAGGAAGAGCTAGGGACAGTTAAACCGCCCAGGCGCATCGAATGTTTCGATATTTCGAACATTCAGGGTACGGACAACGTAGCAAGCATGGTGGTTTTTGAGGACGGGCAGCCGAAAAAATCCGACTATCGCCGTTTTAAAATTCGCGGTGTCGAAGGTGTCGCCAACGATTTTGCATCGATGAAAGAAGTCGTCGGCAGGCGGTATTCGCGTCTGCAAAAAGAGCAGAAGCCGTTTCCCGATCTTATTATCATCGACGGCGGCAAAGGACAGTTGAATGCTGCTCTGGAAGCGCTAGCGGAACTGAATATAAAAGATATCGATATAATCGGACTTGCTAAGAAGCAAGAAGAAGTTTATAAACCGGGCAATTCCTCGCCGCTGTTGATTTCGCGTCGCAGCGAAGCATTGCACGTTTTGCAGCGCACGCGCGATGAGGCACACAGATTTGCCATCACCTTTCACAGAAAGCTGCGGGCGAAACGCTCTCTCATGTCGGGTCTGGATCTTTTGCCGGGCGTGGGTGCATCGCGCAGAAAACTTCTAATTCAGCATTTCGGCACTTTCGAAAAGGTAAAAGAAGCAACGCTGGAAGAGCTGAAAGCCGTGCCGGGGTTGCCAAAGAATGTTGCCGCCTCGATTTTCAATGCCTTGTCAGCCGGCGCCAAAGATAAGAAAATGAGTGCGGATGCGGCAGGCGATGGCGGCGATGATGAGACAATAGGTTTTATCGAGGACGAGTCTGAAGACTCAAATGAGATTTCCGACTCGCTTCCAGAAGCCGACGAGGCTTATAATGCCGTTGACGAAGGCAACTTGAAGGTAGCCGAGGCTGATTTTCAAGACTGAAAGGATGAATGAGGGCGAAGTACGATGATAACGTTTTTTCTCAAGCGCAAGAAACAAGTGATGACTTTCATCATCTTTATCATGGTGTTCACTTTCATTGCTTCGTTGGTCCCGCAGGTCATGTTCATGTTCCAGTAGAAAAACTGGCTGAATTTCCAATCAAATGTCACTAACAGCCAACGCCGGAACGAGCCAAGAGCCTATAGGCAAAACCGGTATGCCTGGCTGGTCCGCATTAGCGTCGGTGACTTTCGCTTATGCTGCGGTATTGCTGTATGTAGTCTCGCCGTTTCTGTTTCACTCTCAAAGCCTTTATCTGTCCGATTACACTTATAACTTCGCGCCCGCAGCCAAATTCATCCAGCAAGTCTTTACCGCCGAGCACGGCTTCACGCTCATGAAGCCGCTCTGGAATCCATATGTCCTGGGCGGCACTCCTGAGGTGGCGGTTTCCTGGCCGCTTTCCTACCTGCCCGGCTATGCCGCCTACTTCTTCGACGCCGCCCGTGCGCAAGGATTTCTTCTTTTCTTTCATTTGTTGGTGGCAGGCGTTGGTGGCTTTGTCTGGTTCTCAAACTATTCGAGGGAATCGGCATATCCAAGGCGGGAAGGTCCGGCGCTGCTTGTGGAAAGGCTTACCAGCCCGGCGGCTCTATTTGGTTTTATGTTCATGCTGTGCGGCTACATGCTTGGCTCGAGCATCAACCTTTTACTCCTTTTTTCTGTTTGCTGGACACCGCTGGCGCTGTTTCTCATCGATCGCATTGCCGCCGCGCCCAAACTTGCAGTATCCCTGACTGCGCTGCTTTCCGTCGTTCTTGCGCAACAATTCGGCGCCGGACGCCCCGAGATGTTTATTGCCGAGTGCTTCATTTATAGCGTCTACTCGCTTTTGAAAATCGCTGAGTTGGCACCCGAGAGCAGCCGCGCCAATGCCGCCACCCGCTTCATCTTGCAGCTCGCAGCAGCGCTTTTGCTCTCGCTTGCTTGCAATGCAGCCAACATATTTCCCATGATCGAAGCTGTGAAAAGCTCACCGCAACTTTCCAAATTTGATCCGTCCGATGCATTGAATTGGAGCGCCGGTTGGTTCGACTTTCTCGGATTGCTTTTCATGCAGCCGCTTGGTGAGCTGAATATGGCCCACTATGCTTTATACCCGACATATCCGAATTCGATGGCTTACGTGACCAGTTTGTTTCTAGGTGCACCGGTTATGGTGCTGGCATTTATCGGCACGGGTGATACCAGATGGAACCAAAAGGCTTTCTGGCTCTGGATGATGATGATTTTTGTGCTGGTGTCGCTGGGTGAATTCGTACCCTTGTGGAAGCCTGTATATGAATCTATTCCGTCTATCAACCTCTTGCGTTTTCCCGTGAAGATGACAGTATTCGTTGAGCTTGCTCTGGCGGCGCTGGCGGCCAGAGGCTGGTACCTGGCGAACAGAGGTGAGGCAACAGGCAAAGATATTTTCGGCGCGACCGTTTTCTGGGGGCTGTTTATGGCTCTGGGGCTTTTAGTCCTGGGCTCGACCTTATTTGGAAACACGCAGGCGCTTGGTGTCGTT
>JADYYD010000034.1 GCA_020853845.1 Candidatus Melainabacteria bacterium | reverse complement strand
TTGAGCAACTAATTAGGGAATGTTTCGGACGGATGAGCCCAATCGATAACGGCGAAAAGACACTTCTATTTCTGTCAGCGGAGGAGGAGCTATGTCGTTTGGCTGGTTCAACTTTTGATGCGGAAGCGAAGAAGATGGACGTCGTCTGGAAAGCGGCCGCAAAAGTCTTGCCGGGCAGCCAGGCAATCGAGTGCGAGCCTGCCACGCTGTCTGATGTGCAAAAAGCCGACCTCGTCGTCGCTGTTCAACGACCGGGCTCTAAGGCTTCTCTGAAATCGATTTTTCCGGCATGGTCGGGCAATGCGGAAGTTTGGGATTTGCCATCCAGCAATGATGATGCAAGTTCTATCAACCAGAACATCGCTAAGATCATGGTGAAACTGATTCTTAAGGGCGGCAAAAGGCAGCCGACACCTGAAACCACCGTAAGTGCGCGTGACATTGGGCGTTCGTCGGCAGCCAGTCCTCAGCCCCCTAAAACTGAAACGGTGCGTGTGCAGCGGACATCAAAAGGACGGGGAGGCAAAACGGTCACGCTCATTACAGGGCTCAACCTTGAGGATGCGCCGTTGCAGGACCTTGCTAGAGGACTGAAACAGATTTGCGGCACAGGCGGCACCATTAAGGACGGAAACATCGAAATACAGGGCGATCAGTGCGATCGCATCCTGGCCGAGCTGCTGAAGCGTGGTCTTAAGGCAAAACGCTCCGGTGGGTAGTGTTTTGGAGCCCATCCGTCCATTTATTAAATGGCGTTAATCTTGCTGGTGTGTACACGTTTTCGTTATTGACTTCCCGGTCGAAAAGTTCGATAGTGAGACCAGCAAAGCGATGCGATGGTTGCTTACCGCAAGTGCCAAGCATTCCATCACCAGAAACCCTTTTGAATTCTGGATTCGAGTTGCAGGCGCCGAAGAAATTCGCCGCGGCTTCTATTTACTAAGCTCAATCTAGCGTTCTACCGCTCTAATCAGGGCGTGCAATGGCGCGCCTAACCAGGCGGTACTTACCACTTCGACAAGGGGTGCATCTTTATGCTGCAACATGTGCTTTCCAAAAAGATAAACGAAAACGTCAGTCGTCTCCAGCAGACCAAAAAGGTCGATATGCGTCATTACACCGGCCCCAATCGTCGCTTGAGCACTCTGCTTCCCGCCGCTGCCAATGCCGCAGAGGACAAGCAATTGCCGGCTCGCCATCTGATGCAACGTGAATTCATGCTGACTCTTGGAGCAAATGAAAGCACTTGCGTTTTGCATATCTCTTCGCAATGGCGCCGTTCGCGCTCATCAGTGCTCGTATTCAGAGGAAGAGCGCTGGGATGCATCTACACGCGCAAAGATCTTGATGCTCCCATGTTCGGTGAAGAAGCTTACTCTTTTGCCCTGGCAGATCTGGGAAATGTAGACACCCACATCAGCGCCTACGAAATAGAAGAGAGTGTCGCCCTTGCCGCGGCTGCCCTGTTCTCCAGACATACTCTGGCGGAAGAACCGACCAACTTGCTTCCTATCGATGAATACAAGAAATTTCTCGACATCGATGCGAGCGGTTGCATCTTTTTGAATAACGCCGAAAATCAAACTGTTTGCAGAATCTATGTACTCGACGGAACCATTGTCGGCATCTACGCTAATGCTGAAGGTTGGATAGAAACCGACATCAATCTCGTAGAAGAGATGGTCGAGAAAAACCCGAGCTGGACATGCGAATCGTTCATGATGAAAGTCGAAAATATCGCAAGCATTTGCGACGACGCATTTCCGCTTTCGGCAGAAGGACATGCAATCGTCATGTTCGACGGCAAAATTCGCAAATCAGAAAAGCGTGCGGATCTATTCGCCAATTGCATCAGCTCTGTAAAGCGCCACTGCAACCTGCTGGACAAAGCTCATTTTGTCGACGAGCAACAAAACAGAATTGAGCAAGTTACCGCCTTCGCCAATCGCACTGCGGCTATCAAACATGCTCACTCTGTTCATCCGCTGGTTTAGGTTCGCCGCCAAGAAAGTTTTATTCGCAACCCAATCCAACATTGCCGTCGCATTTATCAGCGGCGGCAATGCTGCTTCAGGCGTTAATCGGGTACAGTTATTGTGATGCAGAGTGAAGATATAAAGATATCTCTTGACCAGTCTTTCTCTCAAAACTAAAGGGCTTTTGCTGGTAGCGGTACCCGTACTATTCCAGATTGTCTTCGTCCTGGTTCTTGTCGGCACGCTTCGCGAGGCCGATGCGGAAACTCAAAAGGAGATTCGATCCAAGAACATCATTATCTACGCGCAGTCTGTCCTCGCGGATATGTATCAGGCTGCCGTGTCCGTGATGCGCTTTCGAAGCGGCGGCGATCCTGATGAAGGAAAAGTCAGCGATGCTTTCATTGAGCAAACGCGCAATGATTTGAACAATCTCGAGAATCATGTTCAATTCGAGCCTGTCGAGTTGAAAGATTTCGCGCCAGGCAAAGAAATGATAATCAAGCAATTGAATGGACTTGCATGGCGCAAGAATGAAATCGCCAAAGGCAATCCGGATCCATTGTCGCCAAGCGAGCGCCTTGTGCATTACAACGAGATGGGCACCATCGTAGAGTATTTTCGCGGTCTGGCAGATCGGCAAAAGAAACGTGCGGCGTCGCAATTCGACAAGGCGCAGCATAAGCGTCGCACGGTCGAAAACCTTGTTTTTGCCGGAATAGCAATAAATTGTGCTATCGGAATAGGAGTGGCGCTATTTTTCAGCACCAATATTCTGAACCGCATCGGCACGCTGAGAGAAAATGCTCAGCGGTTGTCTCGCTCTACGGCGACAAAAGAATTGATACCACCGATTGCCGGCAACGATGAGGTGGCTGAACTTGACCAGGTCTTCCACACTATGGCGGCGAAATTGGAAGAAGCGATGAGAAAAGAGAAGGCTGTGGTCGACAATGCACCTGATCTTATTTGTTCGCTCGATCCTCAGGGTAATTTCGTTCGAGTTAATCCGGCAGTCGAGTTCATGCTCGGCAAGAAAACCGACAGTTTAGTCGGGCAGCCGGCGATCGATCTCATTGATATCGAACAAATCAAGTCGGCTAAAACAGACGGACGAGAAATAAGATTCGAATCTGAGTTTGATTGCGCCACTTCTGAAAAACAGCACATTTCCTGGACAGGGCAATGGTCGCAGGAGGAGCAGAATTTCTTCTGCATCGGAAGAAATATTACAGCGCAAAGGCAACTGGAGCAGTTTAAGCAAGAGCTGATGGAAATGGTCAGTCACGATCTGCGAACTCCTCTTACATCAATTCGCACCGGCATGGAGTTGATTCTCGAAGGTGCTTACGGATCGCTTTCCGAGAAAGGCATGAAGAAGTTGGACGGCATGAATTCGAATGTTTCAAGCCTGGTAAAACTCGTGAATGACTTGCTTGATTTGCATAAATCAGAAGCAGGCAGTTTGACGGTTTTAAAAGAAACGAGTTCTGTCATGCCGATTATCGAGCGCTCTGTTCACGCTGTGCAACCGCTGGCAGAGAAGCGAAAGATCGAAATCGCAGTGGACTGCAGTGTTGAGACTGTGATTGCCGATGCGGATCGCCTGGAGCAGGTTCTATGCAATTTTTTAGGTAATGCCGTCAAATTTTCTCCCGATGGAGGAACGATTAAGGTCGAGGTAGAAAGCTCACCGCAGGACGTGGAATTCAAAGTGTGCGACAACGGAAAGGGCGTACCGCCTCATCTGGCGGAAGCAATTTTTGAGCGCTTCAGGCAAGTAGACCCAGGCGATAAAATCGAGAAGAAAGGGACAGGTTTAGGTTTGGCAATTGCAAGAGCAATTATTCTTGCTCATGAGGGGACAATCGGCGTAAGACCTAATGAAAATGGCGGCAGTATTTTCTGGTTCAAAATACCGGTGTAAAATTTTGGTTGAGAATTGAATCAGCAGTTTCTTTATTTCTATGGCGCGAATTCTTATAGTCGAAGACGATCAACCGACCGCAGAAGAAATTGCGGAGGTGCTCACTCTGGAAAATTACACCTGTGAAACTACAGACAATGGAACAACAGCAATCGGCTTGCTGGAAGTGAGCAGATTCGATTTGATCGTTCTTGACTGGAGTTTGCGCGGGCAAAGCGGACTTGATGTTTTAGAACAATTTAGAAGAGCGGGTGGTTCCACACCGATTTTGATGTTGACAGGTCGAAATCAAATCTCCGATAAAGAACAAGGATTTGACGCAGGTGCCGACGACTACCTGACCAAGCCGTTTCACATAAAAGAACTGCGCGCTCGCGTCAAGGCGTTGTTGCGCCGCGGGCGAGAAATTATCGATGACAGGATCGTCCACCGCCATATAGTGCTGGATGTTCCATCACAGCGAGTTTTCATCGATGAAGAGGAAATACAGTTGATGGCGCGAGAATTTGCGTTGTTGGAACTGTTGCTGAAGAATAAAGAGCACATTTATAGCCTCGATGCTCTGGTATCGAGCGTCTGGGCCTCAGACGAAAATGTCACGCACGATGCTGTGCGTCAGTGCGTTGCCAGAGTTCGCAAAAAAATCGATCGAGAGGGAGAACCGTCGATAATTACGACAATGGCAGGACAGGGATACAAAGTCGAACGTTAGTGAAACCCGTGCGAGGAACAACGTCTTTCTATCTTTTCCGCCCTGCCAGCGCGGAAAGTTCATCCAGCTCATCACCCATGATCACTTCGATCTCGTCGGCTTTTTTATAGCCGGTCGGGGCAGTCAACATCGCCGCGGTTATCGTAGTGGGAGTAGCCTTATAAGTATCGAGGAAGATAGTTTGCTTGTGCGAAGGATCTCTCACATCGCCGAAGTGGCGAACTACTTTTAGCGGCGTTCCCAGTCCCGGCGGCAAGCCGCAAATCTTGGAATACTTATCATTAGCAAATGCGGGAAGCCTCAAATCATTCGTGACCCAGAATTCATTGGTATATAGCATCTTCCCAGCGTTGTTAAAGCCGCCGCACCAGTATTGAGTCGCTTTCAAATTGAGGACATTACCGGTGGTGCCTTTTACCGCCTGGCCAGGAGTGGTGGCAAAGCTTAGTTTAGAGCGCGAACTGCCCGATGACAGATCGCAGTATATCGATCGCTGAGGATTATAAGCCCGCGTTGGCTGAGTGGGATGCATCAACACGTTTAATTTGTTGGAATTCAACTTCGCTCCTGATGGTCCCGCGATAAATTGCACGCGCCCCCAGGGTTGGCAATACTGATCCAGCGACCATGAGCCTGCCGAGCTGTTTGCCGCTGCTGTAGATGCGCATGCCGCCAGTTGAGCACCAATTAGAATTGTGGGCAGAAGTGAAAGTTTCATGATACTCACAAAGCGAAGTAACATTGAGATTGTACCCCCTATGAGATAAAGCTAGGCGTTAGTGAAGGCGCTGTGCCGGTGCGGGTAATTCGAACCAAAAATGGCTGCCGGTGCCTGTTTCGTTCGGTATTACGCCGATTTTGCCGCCATGCTGTTTGACGATCGCATCCGATACTGCAAGACCCAATCCAAATCCGTTTTTCTTTTCTGCTGTTTCTGCCTGACCGAAGCGGCTGAAGATGTGCGCTCTGTCGCTCAATTTTATGCCGATGCCTTCATCGATTACTGAGAATCGCACAACGTTGTTTCTTTCAGTTACGCTGATTCTGATTGTTCCTTTCTCAGGAGAAAACTTGATCGCGTTTTGCAGCAAATTTATGAGGACTTGAACAATCCGGTCCGAATCCACATCAATTTTGAATTTCGTGCAGGTTCTGACGAATCGAATCTGTTTCATTGCTGCATTGTGCTCAACCGCATTAATAGCTGCGTTTACCAATTCCTCAGTATTTACCGAGACCTTTTTCAGCACCATGTGCCCCTGTTCAATGCACTCGTAATCGAGCACGTCATCGAGCATTCGGTTCATTCGAGCTAATTCGGCAAGGAGCTGACCGATCTTTGCGTCGAACCGCTGCTCTGTCTGCCCATAGAGTCCAGCCTGTGTAAGTTCGAGAAACATGCGCAAATTCGCAAGCGGTGCGCGCAGGTCGTGCATCACCATCGAAACAAAGTCGTTTCGCTGCTCTGCGAGATTCAGTTCTGCAGACACTGTTTGGTAAAGCGGCCTGGAATTCGCTGGTGGAGCGAAGTCAACGCACATAACATCGGGGGGAATTTCCATTTACACCAACCTCGCTTCAACGTTGCATTTGGCAACGTCTGCAAGTTACCTGGCGGTTATGACGAGGCTATGACGGATGGCAAATGTTCATTTGCTTCTAAAAGGCGCATTAGAAAATGCTTCTGAGAACCCCTCATCAAGCTCTTTTCGATCTCTTTTTGCCAATTCTGTCTTGCCGAGCTTATCGTATGCCTCAGCCCTGGCTCGACGTGCGTCGACACTAAATTGGTTCTTCGAGATGGTGTACGAATAAGCATCTGCCGCCTTCTGGTACTGTCCGAGCAAGAAATGCGCGCGCCCCATGATTTCGTGCACCCGCCCACCCTTGTCCTTGTCGGTTTTGAGCGTCTGCTGGCAATCTCTGAGAGCCTCCGCATATTTTCCCATGGCGATAAACATCTCGGCACGGCGGCTCAATTCCACAGTTCTGCCTGGATTTATCTTAAAAAGTGCGGCGAAGGCTTTTTGAGCTTTTTCGAAATGGTGCAATTTGGCTGCCATACAGGCGAGTTCCGCCTGCGCATTTTGCGAGTCAGGCGCTAATTGAGCCGCTTTTTCATAGTCTGCCTCGGCTCTATCCAGCCGCCCAAGTCCCATATTGGCTGCGCCTCGCAGCATGTAAGCTTTTTCGGAAGGCTTCAAATTGATGGACTTGGAGGCATCTGCGACTGCCGACTCCAAATTCAAATACTTAGTGTGTAATTCAGCCCGTTTTAAGTACAGATCGGGGTTTTTAGGGCTAGCCTCGATTTTCTCCGTGAGCATGCGCATTGGAGGTCTGTTTTCGCCCTCTGCATGAGCTTTTGAGCAGAAAGTCAGAAGCGATCCGGCGGCAAGCGCCAGCACGCAGAAGTTTTTCCTGGTCAATCTCGATATCAAGATTAAATGCCTCGTCAGGCCCATAATACCGGACTTCTGATGTAACACCACAGATGGTGCGGTTTACTTGACCTTGCCGATTTTGACACCATCAAAGAATTCAGGCGGAAGTTTCGAAACCTTGTAGTTTTTGCCGCCCGCGAAGAACAAGTATTGAAGACCAGCAGAGACGCATACAATCGCTTTGGAAGGATTTCCTCCAGCGTCCGCTAGTGTGTACTCCTGAGCCGTCAATCCCTGGAAATTGAAATCCTGTTCGAGCTTGGGCTTTCTGCCCTGGCTTACAGTCGAGATCAATTTGGCCATCGCTTGCTTGCGCTGTTCGTCAGTTATGGCTGCAGCAGTCGGTTGGTGCACGGAAACAAGGTAGTCGACGCCATCAGCACTTCCTTTCCAGGTGGTTGTGGCTTTGTCAGGGCTGACCGCCGATTTGCCCCCCTGCGGGAATCGGAAAGACACCCTGCTTTCCGGGCGAACGACGGTCGCCCAGGCGTAAGTCGGGGCTGTCTTGGCCGGAGTTTCCGGTTCTGCTGGTGCCGTGCTCGCGGCGGACGTTTCTTCCTTTGTTGCTTCGGGTGCCGGCTTATCGCTTGCATTAAAGGCGTTTATGAGGATTTTGAACCGTTCCTTAAAAGCGGAATTAGCGTCCTCGGGAAAAATAACTCTGGCAAAAAGGTGCGAATTCTGGCGCTTCGAGTAGGGTGCCATGGTAAGAACTTCGTAGAATCCATTTGGTTTCTCGGAAGGAATAGTGCTTTTATCCGGTCCGTCGTATTCACCGGGCGACAGTGTCACGGTGCCGACAATTCCTCCATCGGCAGGGACCATTGCCGGTCTATCCGGGTAAAAGCCATTTTTCTTGTGAGCTTTGTAGCTAAACTCGATTTCGCTGCGTCCCTTGTTAATGATCGCTCTGGGATAGAACTCACGGACGAGTTTTTCGACCGCCGAGCCCGGATCATGCAAAACCGTCTCAAGATTATCGGCAGCTTTGGCTGAGGGTGCTGTTGTGGAAAACAGCGACATTACCGTTATAAAACCGCTCAGAATGGATAAAAAGACCGAGTTTGAGTGCTTCGCCAACATATATCTCTCTCCTACTCTTATCAATGTTCTTTTGCCTCAAACGCGTCGCTTTTAGACAAAGGGAGTGACGTTTTTTCGCCACACGCAATCAAGACTGAATTTACTTCGTCACGTCTTTCCATGACGAACTTATTGGAGCGCAAAATTCTTAGATGCTGGGAAACTGAAGTTTGAGAAAGATGATGCTTTCATTTATCATTCATGCTTTGCGGAGAACTCTAAGTGAATGAAGAAGAACGGGGCGAACCCATCATTCAACTCGATCAGTTTTTGAAATTGGAAGGCCTGACTCAATCCGGCGGTGAAGCAAAACACCTCATTCAGTCAGGCGAAGTCAAAGTAAATGGTGAAACTGATACGCGACGCAAACGCAAATTGAGAGCCGGTGACATCGTGGAAGTGTTCGGCAAGACTTATGCTGTTGCAGATAGGCTCGAACAGCGTTAATCGGAACTTTCCCCCAGAAAACGTTTCGAATAACAAGATATCGGCTGAAACCGAACCGCTCAATTTCACCAGAATCAGGAAATCCATATAGAATAGGCGGCTTAGCGCTCAGACAAGGAGATAGAGATGGTTACCCTGAAAGATGCCAAAGCAATAATTGAAGCTGCTGAAAAGAAAGCAGAAGCAATCGGACAGCCTATGAACATCGCAGTTGCCGATTCAGGCGGCAATCTTGTCGCTCATGTGCGAATGGACAATGCCTGGCTGGGAAGCATTGATATCTCCATCAAGAAGGCATTTACTTCGCGCGCTTTCGACATTTCCACCAAGGATTTGGCTGCCTATTGCCAACCAGGAAAGGATTTTTACGGTCTCAATACGTCCAATGACGGAAAAATCATGATCTTCGCAGGCGGAGTACCTTTGAAACGTGATGGAAAGGTCGTAGGCGCTGTCGGCGTCAGTGGCGGCTCCGGCGAACAAGATCACGCGGTTGCCGAAGCCGGTGCTGCCGCTTTCAAGTAAACCCTGGTTCTCAAGATGGCTTACATTGCCGCGTCCCGTGTTTTAGAATGATGTCCGCCAGATATCAACTAAGTTCACGGAGCCGAACAATGCAAATTTTCGCACCTGCCAAGACCACCGCATCCTCCTTTGAAAAGTACGAGTCGCTTATCAAAGACGCCATAGACGCAGTGCATAAGCGCGAGCATTACACTCCATTTCCGGAGATGCCGTCGCCTGCCGATTACGGTGAAGGTGCTGAAGCAGCGCAGAAATCGGCATTCGAAGCCCAACTGGGCAACAAATTCGAGCGTTTGCTCCAAAGTTCTAACTCCTGGATGGAAAGCGACGAAGAAAGTCCGTACACCGGAAAGGCGCTGAAAATCAGCTATCCGGTCTTCTCCGATGTTGAAAGCTATATCGCTGCCTCGCAGAAAGCCAATGAGAAGTGGAAACTCGCCGACGCGAAAACTCGCGCCGGACTTCTTGTCGAGACTCTCCATCAATTGAAGTCGCATTTCTATGAACTCGCCTTTGCGACAATGCACACCACCGGTCAGTCGTACTTGATGAGCTTCCAGGCGAGCGGTCCTCATGCAGCCGATCGCGCGCTCGAATCAATTGCGCTTGGATATTCCGAATTGACGCGCTTTGCGGACAAAATTTCCTGGGAAAAACCGGCAGGAAAGTTCAATTTGAAACTGGAAAAGTTTGGCATGAACATCGGCCGCGGTCTGGCACTGGCGATTGGATGCAGTACTTTTCCTACCTGGAATACACTTCCGGGCGTATATGCAAGTTTGATCACCGGCAATGCCGTGATTGTAAAACCGCACCCGAAAGCGATTTATCCGATTGCCCTCGTCATCGGCGTGATTCAGTCAGTTCTCAAGGGAAATGGATTTGATCCGAATTTGGTTTTGCTGGCCAGCGATAAATCAGATAGTCAAATAACCAAGAAATTGGCTGAGCATCCTGCAGTCAAAATTATCGACTTCACCGGAAGCAACTCTTTCGGCAATTATGTTGAAGGGTTGCCGGGCAAAGTTGTTTTCACAGAAAAGGCCGGCGTAAACAGCATCATTATCGACAGCATAGATGATGTGGAAGCGATGGCGAAGAACATTGCATTCAGCATCAGTCTTTACAGCGGACAAATGTGCACTGCTCCACAGAACATCTATGTACCGGAGTCGGGTATTGCTGCAAAAGACGGCAACGTTTCATTCGACGATGTGAAGAAAGCGATTGTTGAGCAGACACGCGGATTGGTAGAACATCCGAAGGCCGGTCACGCTGTTGCCGGAGCCATTCAAAGCAAAGCGACGATGGAGCGAGTTTTGAAAGCGAAGGACATCGGCGGCAAAGTTTTGCTGGAAAACAAAGCAATCAGCAATCCTGAGTTTCCCGATGCGCACACACAAAGCCCGATCATTATCGAATTGAACAGAGACAGCCGCAGTCTCGTCAAAGGTGAGATGTTCGGCCCCATTGTTTTCATTATCCCCACAAAGGATACGAATGAGAGTTTGGAACTAGCCTCGAAAGCCGCACGTGAACACGGTGCCATTACATGCAGTGCCTACACTCAGAATGAAGACACGATGCACAAGATTGCCCTGGAAATGGCTGAGGCAGGAACACCTGTTTCGTTCAATTTGACCGGCGGCGTGTATGTGAATCAGAATGCCGGTTTCTCGGACTTCCACGTGACCGGCGGCAACCCTGCCGGCAACGCGTCTTTCACGAACCCGGAGTTCATAGTTAAGCGCTTCGTGAGAGTGCAATCGAGAATCTTCGTGAAATAAGTGAAAGTCATCTGTCCTTTTCTGGACGCATGAATTAAAAACATGCAGAAAGCCGCTTCATCGGAAGCGGCTTTCTTGTCTTATGTTGGTTCAACTTAGGCTGAGCGTTTTCTCGCGTTAGAGCGCTTTCTAGCAGGTGCCCGTTTTGTATCGAGCGCCTTGATTTGTTCGACTTCTTCGCCTTCCTCTTCCTCCTCTTCGCCGATTTCCAGCGTTGCATTCATCGATGGCAAAGGCTCCGCCATCAGCTCTTCTTTTCTTTCCTTCGCTTGTTCGGCAAGATCTTCCAGATCCGCTCCGCTCTCGCGCAATTTCTTGAACATCTCTTTTTCTTCTTCGCGAACATGATGTTTAACCAGTTCGCAAAGCACGGTCACTTTTGCATCCAGTTCTTCATCTTCGCCGGACATTTGTGACAGTTCCGCCATCAAATATTTGATCATCTTATGCTCGACTTCGGCCTCGCCAACAAGCTCCTCACCTTCTTCTGCTTCGTTCTCAACAGTCGGATAGACAACTTCTTCCTCGACCTTGGCGTGTACGTGAAGTTCGGTAAGAATTTGTTTTACGAGATCTTCTTTTTCGCTTTCATCTTCCGCTTTTGAAAATTGGAAGAAGAGTTCGCTAACCTTCATATGATCTTCATGCAGAAATTCAGTAACATCCATCGCTGCTTTAGCTTTTCCTCGCGGCATTGCAATTTACCTCTTCAATAGTGTTCAGTTTCCATATTCAGTTTTGATTGTTTGTTTCGGTGAATCTATGGGTGTGACTCTGAGCGAAGTGGCTAGTTCCTAAAATATCCAAAGTTTCACAGCCGCGAAATATCGCGGACTGAGACCTCCCGAATAGTGTGCGAGAAGTTTAATGAAGGATATGCACTTCGAACAGGAACTTTTCAGACATCCCCCACTCTAGCGATTGGTACTCTGGCAAATTAGCTATTGATGGAGATTTTATGATGCGCCACTTGACCGGTCGTACTCAACGCCTTCTGGCACTTTCCCTGGTTTTGACTACGAACTCTGCGGCTGTGCTCGCTGCTGTGCCTGATCCGTTAAATACCTCGGACAAGGGCACGAGCGTTACCGGTCAGCCAGGCATGGAGACCGGCTCTGCAGGAGAAACCCACCAGACTGCCGCGGATAGGCTGCCCACAATGACGACACAGCAGGGCATGCCGATTTCCGATAACCAGAATAGTTTGTCCGCTGGACCCAGGGGTCCCTCTTTGCTGGAAGATCATGTGGCGCGCAATAAGTTGTTCAGCTTCGACCATGAGAGAATTCCCGAGCGCGTTGTGCATGCTCGCGGTTTTGGCGCACATGGATACTTCGAACTGGAAAAATCGCTTTCGGACATAACCAGAGCCGACGTCTTTCAGCGCGTCGGAGAAAAAACTCCGGTTTTTGTTCGCTTCTCGACAGTCGCGGGAGCAAAAGGATCGGCCGATCTTGCGCGCGATGTTCGCGGTTTTGCCACAAAGTTCTATACAAAAGAAGGCAATTGGGATCTTGTGGGAAACAATATTCCGGTGTTTTTCATTCAAGACGGCATGAAATTTCCCGATCTCGTCCACTCGGTGAAAGAGGAGCCGGACAGAGGATTTCCTCAAGCAGCTAGTGCACACGATAACTTCTGGGATTTCATCTCTTTGACTCCAGAATCTATGCACATGATAATGTGGGCGATGTCCGATCGCGCAATTCCAAGATCGCTGAGATTCATGGAAGGCTTCGGCGTCCATACTTTCAGATTTGTAAATGCGCAAGGAAAGAGCACCTTCGTCAAGTTTCACTGGAAGCCCAAGCAAGGAATGCAGTCTGTATTGTGGAATGAAGCCGTCAAAATCAACGGCGCAGATCCTGATTTCCACCGCCGCGATCTTTGGAATGCAATTCAAGCCGGAAGTTATCCTGAATGGGAACTCGGCATTCAAACATTCGATGAAGACTTCGCCAGGAAGTTTGATTTCGATGTTCTCGATGCCACCAAACTGATTCCTGAGGAGTTGGTGCCGGTGCGCAGAGTCGGTCGCCTGGTATTGAATCGCACCGTCGATAACTTCTTTGCCGAAACGGAGCAAGTTGCCTTTTGCACTCAAAACATTGTGCCGGGAATTGATTTTACGGACGACCCGCTTCTGCAATTGCGGAACTTCTCTTATCTGGACACGCAGCTTAAGAGACTTGGTTCACCCAATTTTCATCTGCTGCCGATAAATGCGCCAAAGTGCCCGGTCATGAACTTTATGCAGGACGGACATATGGCGATGAATAATCCGAAAGGTCAGATCAATTACGAGCCTAATTCGGCAGGCGGACCGCGCGAAAATCCAGTAAGTGGTTTCCGCAGTTTTTCACAGCCAATTAATGGACACAAAATCAGAGTGCGACCGGAATCATTTGCAGACCATTACAGTCAGGCAAGACAGTTCTACATCAGCCAAACTCCGATTGAGCAGGGGCACATTTCTGATGCTCTCGTATTCGAACTTTCCAAAGTGAAAAAATCGCACGTGCGGGCAAGAATTGTCGGGCATCTGGAAAACATCGACAAAGATCTCGCATCTAAAGTCGCAAATGGACTGGGTCTTGCATCTTTGCCTCCAGCCGTGCAGGCCGCCCGACCAACCAGAACCGATCTGGCTCCTTCGACCGCGCTCAGCATTCTCAAAAACGGCCCGACTTCATTCAAGGGCCGGCACCTGGGAATTTTGATAACAGATGGAGTGGAAGCCAGAATGGTCGCTGCATTGAAAGCCGCCGCCGTCAAAGAGGGCGCCAGCGTATCAATTATCGCGCCGAAAATCGAAGGGGTCACTGCCAGTGATGGCAGCAAAATAAAAGCTGACGAAAAGATCAACGGCGGTCCGTCAGTTCTATTCGATGCTGTTGCCGTTCTCGCTTCGAAAGAAGGCGCATTGAAGTTGGCGCAGGAGCCATCGGCGCGTGATTTCGTCACCGACGCTTATGCTCATCTCAAGTTTGTGGCCTACAACGCACTTGCATTGCCTCTGTTTGATAAGGCAGGTGTGACTGCATCGATGGACAGCGGATTTATACAGCTCAAAAATCCTTCCGATGCAGGTGGTTTTATAGCTGCCTGCCGCAAACTCAGATTATGGGCTAGAGAAGACAAAGCAAAATTGCCCTCTTAAATGATGCTCAATCCGAATTTCCGCGCGCTGTTTGTGTATGATGTCTAACTGAGTACACAGGTATCCAAGTTGCCCGTCGAGAACGCTTTTGCTGTTTTGGAAATCGCTGATTACAGGCGATTGCTGATCAGCAGACTGATGGTCACAGTCGCAGTGCAGGTTCAGGCCATTGCGGTGGGCTGGCAAATCTATGCCATCACCAATAACCCGCTTTTTCTTGGTTTTGCCGGGCTGGCTGAAGCGATTCCGGCAATCGGCGTGGCACTTTATGCGGGACATGTGGCGGATGTTGTCGACCGCAAAAAGATAGTCTTGGCTTCGGTGGCAACGCTGGTTATCAGTCTGGCACTGCTCTGGGGCTGCACAGCCATGTTGCCTGCTGATTGGACGCTTGTAACTTGCCTCTTTTCGGTCATCGCAATTACAGGCATCGCGCGTGGATTTTATGGTCCTGCAATCTTCGGAACCGTGTCGGACATCGTTCCCAGACCGCTGATGGGCAATGCCGCCGCGTGGAACAGCACAGTTTGGCAAGCTTCCGCAGTAGTCGGTCCGATTTTAGGAGGCTTGCTTTACGGATGGGTTCAAGCCGCCAACACGTACATGTTTTCGACAATATTGCTCGCCTGCGCGTTCGTCAGTTTTTGTCTCATCAAAGCCAAGTCCGATATCAATCCCAACAAACATGACAGTGTGCTGGAAAACATCAAAGAAGGACTGCAGTTTGTCTTCTCTAATCAGATAATTCTTGGAGCGATGGCGCTGGATCTGTTCGCGGTGCTTTTCGGTGGTGCCGTCGCATTAATGCCAATCTTTGCAAAGGATGTTTTTCATTGCGGTCCGCAAGTGCTTGGAATTTTGCGCGCAGCACCATCGGTCGGCAGCGTGATCACTGCGATTTTGCTGACGCGCTATCCAATTACGCATAATTCCGGAAAAATCTTTATGCTGGCTGCTGCAGGATTTGGTCTATGTATCATTGGCTTTGGACTGTCTACCAATTTGTATTTGTCCCTGGCTCTGCTTGCAATATCCGGAGCGCTAGATGGAATCAGCATTTGGGTGCGCAGCACTATTTTTCAATTGGCGACACCGAACGATATGAAGGGGCGTGTCGCCGCCGTCAACAGCATGTTCATCGGCTCGTCCAATGAGATTGGTGAATTCGAATCCGGTACCGCTGCAAAACTTATGGGTCTTGTTCCCTCCGTAGTCTTTGGTGGCGTGATGACACTACTGGTGGTGTTGTTCACCAGCATACGCGCGCCCAAATTGCGCAATTTGCACATTCACGAATTGTACAAAGAAGCCGCCTGAGTCAGTGGGTTTTCTCAGCTTCTCGAAGTTGTTTGCGCAAGTATTCCATTTGCGGATAGATTGACGGTTTGGCGACAGTCACGCGCAGCCCGCTGAAAAGACGGAAGTCGAACCCGCTCAATCCCGGCGCGCCATGAGCACCCCAATTCCAAATCGGTTCCGCGCGCACAAATACATCCACTCCGGGAAGTCGTTTTCGTGAGAGCGGGCGTGCCAATTCAAAATCGCAAATAATCGCATTGTTGCTGATAGGTGGAACAGCATTGCGATTTCTGAAATTGTTGACGAGTGTTCCTGTCGATGTAAGTGACCATACACCTCTGCGCAAAACAAGACCGACAGTGTAAAACGGATCTATTTCGCGAGTCGGACCTTCGAAAAGGCTTTGACTGCGCATCTGCAATTGCGTGTTGAAAAAGCCGATCGCATTAGGGGTGAATGAATGAGTGAGTGTGACGCCCGGCAACAAATCTGCCTGATACAATCCGCGTGCCTGCCACAATTGCCGTGCCTGGAAGTTGAGCTGCATGTTGGTTTTTTGTCCTAACCGAACATCCTGCAGGATGCCGCCAGACAGGGACTGAAAAGTCGAACGATTAAGGAGCGGCGTGTTCGAAAACACATCCTTGATCATGAAGTAGTTTGCATAAATACTTGTCTTCGGGCGAAGGTTATAGCCAAGAGTGACGTTTGGCAAAACCCGAAATACATAATCGCGCTGCGGATTTCTGGCGCTGCTCAGTACGTTGCTCTCGAAGCGCTGCGTGACTTCAGTAACGGATGTGAAATACATTCGCTCAGGCAATTTTTCGAGCACCTTAAACTTCAAGGGCGTTGAAAATAATTGCCGCTCATCACCAATGTGCGTCGTTGTTTGGTCGGTTGGAATAATGGACGGAGCAGGTCTTACCGGATATTGCGCACTGCTGTGCAGCGTTACCGGCGAGAGCAATCCGGAATTCGTGGCGACATATGGATTGGCTGATTGGGCATAACTTGCTGTCGCGGTCGCGAAAAACGCCGACGCCAGATAACTGCATAAACTGACCAATTTCCACTTCTGTAACAATGGCGTCAAGAATCTGATTTCCTTCCGTAAAATAGAATCTGCCTTAGCGTGCCGATTGATCCGGTCTGCCACCAACTACTGGTGCCTGATAGAAGCTCTCGCCGCTATTGGATGTGGCTGAATGCGCTGCTGCGGCTTTCAGAAAGCCGTGTTCAAGCTTTTTATCGTATGAGCTCCGGCGTTTCCAACTACGCAATAAATGTGGACTGGTGAGAATTGAAAGTACGGAAAATGTTGTTGTCGCTGCCGTTACCTGTTTGCCGTCGAGGTCGTGCAGTGTGATTTCCTTCCTGGCTACGCCGTCGTTCGGCAAAACTTCTTCTTGCGTCGGACGATGGTCAAACACACTGAATTCCTCAGCAATAGAGATTCTTCTGTACTTGTCTTCAAAGTAGAATTTCATTTCTTTGCTTTGGCAGTTATAGATGCGAACAACTCCTGGCATAACTGACATCAGAAAACGAGATTGCGCCGGCGCTAAAATTATTCCGAGCGGCGTTCTCACCTTCAAATTGCGATTTGGACAAATCAGTATTTGTCCCGATTCCAGCATGATTGAGTCGGCTGTTTCGCCCGCAAGAACTCGACTGCTTCCGCCAACTACAAATAGGGGACGCATCACAGGCACCTGCGCATTGACTCGGCTATTTAGCTGCTCCCCTGTGCTTTGAATGGTAATGGTGGAGGAGGCCGGCATTGAAACTTTGTTCGTACCCGCGATCACTTTCAAGGGCGAGCCTTTTGTCGCGATTGTGGCGGTGCCGGATAAGACATTGATGTCAGTATTATTCTTCAGCTCTATCAAGGTGCCTCTGGTACCAGTGATGACAGCGTTCGATTTGATGGAAACTGACTCGCCATCGCTCGTAAAGAAGTATTCGTCGTAAATTTCATCCGCAGGCAGACCTCGCAGAACTTGCGCATCTACCGCCTGCAATGTGAAAGACGCACACAGAATTGAAAACGCCAGCAGTGCGAGCAGTGGCTTGCTAAAATTGATTGGTTTCAGAACAGCAAAGTATATTCTTTGCAATCTCTGCAAGCCTCCGCATGTTCCATTTTTCCCCCGCCCCATTATAGTTTGTCGATAACCGTTTGTCGACGCGATGATTGCCAAGAAAGTCAGCCTGGCTGTACTATTGCGCTTTCATGTTCATAAAGAGACGTCCGAAAATCTATGCGTGTTCAAAGTTTTCAGCAGTTGGCTCTGGTGGTTGCCGTATTGTGTTTCTTGCCGGTCGCTGCAATCGCAGCACCTACAGCCAGCGTTTCCACAAATACCACGACAATCAAAATGGATAAAGCCTGGGTCAAACAAATCCGAAATGTTCAAATGCACGGTGTGGAAGTTTTCTACCCTGACTTTATGCCGTCGCGTTTCAAGCTGAAGAATATGAAGTTCGGCGGCTATGACAAAGCCCATCCGGACTATTCGTTGATCTTCGAGGCGAAAGGAAAACACTCAGTCACCATCGAAAGTGCCTACGAAGGAATCGGTGACGGACCAGACGGTTACAAAAAACTGAAAGGCAAGTCGAAGGTGTTTGGGCGCTTTGGTGTGAACGTATTCAAGCCACACACGGAAGGCAATGATACCAATTACTACTATTATTTGAGTGATTGGCTGGAGAGCAAGAAGAAAGTAAAGCCGGACGCGAAGCGTTTCTACAACCTGTACGGCACCGGCGTCAAAGACAACGAAGTAATAGCGATACTCGAATCACTTGCGCCACTGAAAAAATAGACTCGGCATCCAAACAGTTTCGGCGCCCAAACAGTTTTAGTTGGGCGGATGAAATGCAATAGAAGAAGTCAGATATGCTGCTTCTCTACCGAAGCGCCTTTCCGCCATGTGGGCTGCGGGCAGCACGATGCTTTGGGGAAGGCTTATGGCTGCGTCGATGGGCAGATTGCTATAGAGTATGTCTTCTTCTACGCCGACATCAACGAGCCACTCTGCGAGTTCTTCAAACTCATCGTCGCGCGCTGCAAGGATCGGATAGCCCGGCGCGACAAACGACGCACAAAAAAATCCGTCCGACTCGAAAACTTTCAATCTTCCCGCAACCAATGCACTCTGCATGTTTATCCGATTCCCTGTTCGTATGAACGCACACACAAGACATCTGACACTTTAGCAAAAGATTGGGCAAAATTGAGTTGCTAATTGATAGTCCCGGGCTGCAACAATCCAATGTCTATGCGACACTCGATATCTCGCGCATCTGTTGGATATCTGTTGTGCGTGTTTTTATCTTCGGAATTTTTTTTCTGCCTATTCAATTCAATTGAGCCCAACCGAGGCGCCTCGTTTCAGGTACCATCTTTTTGGCATGTATATTTTCCAAGAAGGGTTGAACTATGCCGGCTTTTAAAAATTGGGTCTTGAGCAGAGACTATTCCTTTTTGCTGGCGTTGTTGCTCGTATACCTTGTGCTTTATCCTTATCTGGAAGGGCGCGGTTCGGGCAAAGAACTGTTCCTCGAACTGCTTTTCTTTACGACTCTTGCAATGGTCGTCGATAAGCTTCATCCGAAGAAGAGTGATTTGATTACCGGCATTGTGTTCGCCCTTGCTATCTGGTCGATAGAGTTTTGCATCACGTTTCATATGAAACCATTTGGTGATGCAACTGATCTTGTGCAGACACTTTTGACGTTGTTGTTCTATGCATTTGCCACATTGGTATCGCTGATCTTTGTCTTGCGCCCCAAGTCCATTTGCCATGAAACTTTGGCAGCAGCAGCGTTTGCATATCTTATGCTTGGTATCACGTGGGGACAGGCTTATCAGCTTATCCATTTGACTGTGCCGAGTTCGTTTTTCGTAAACATGACCAATGATCTCGACAAGACGCTGACGTGGACGGATTTTCTCTACTTCAGTTTTGCAACTATGACGTCAACTGGTTACGGCGATTTGACCGCTGTAACTTCGCAGTCTCGTTCTCTGGCGTCGCTGGAAGCGCTTGTTGGGCAGTTCTATATGGCTGTAGTTGTTGCGAGATTGGTCGGCATCTATCAAATCGCACCGATGGTTGTTGCTGTCGAACCTAAGCCCGTTCAATCTGAAGATGTTGCATAACTTATGAGGATGCTCACCACTTGTAAGAGGCAAATTTGAAACCTGATGATTTTTTGGATTCGATCATCTGCGTAAATTCACGCCGAGCAAGCTCTGGTGATTTGAGCACTTGCTTCTGCCATTTTGTTTTACTGCCATCAACCCATTCTGCATAGTCGATGCGCGTGTCGGAAAGCTTGATGGTGAACTTGATGATTTTTGCACCGTTGCTTTTCTCGTACTGCAGCCAGAATCCTTCGCCGTTCTCCAGCTCCGATTGCGACATTTTGGGCATGCACCCGATTTCTTCGCAATCAAGCTGCCCCGGCTTTAGTTTCTTGTGACCACCTTTTGTCATGTTCCAAGTCTACCAAAATTATTTTGGATTACCGTCTTTCCCTAAAGTCACGATGGGAGCAACGATTGTCGGCTGTGACGGCACTCCATCCACGAACTGTCGCAGTAGTGTGCGTGAAACAACAGGTACTGGATTTGTCACTTCCACATTTACCTGAAAATCATCTGAGCCTGCATTTCTCGTGAGAAAGATGCGTTTGATTTCGACTTCACTGTCGACCTGGGCAAGTTTGCTTATGTAAGCTGGAACTTCCAGTTTTACTTTGATGCCTTTGATGTCTTTCAGTTCGGGATATTTACCTTCACCCAAAGTGACACTAATTGCGCCAATCTCGATACTATTGAGCTTGATGCCGGCCGCGAGTTCTCTCTTATCGGCAAACGGAATTTCCACCTTCCCGTCTCTATCGATAACGAGTCGATCACCGGTGACCTTGGAGATGCCTTTGATTCCGGAAACTGCTTTTGTCACAAGCTCGGAAGCGCTGCGATCGAGTTCGACACCGCTCATCGTCAAAGCCATTTTTACTAACGCGACCGGATCTTGTGATTCAATTTTTGTCGGCGGTAAATGTTTGAGCGCCTCGTTGATCTTAACGATGGGAGACTCGAGCGCGTTTTTTGCCCAGACCGCTTCAAATTGATCTTCGCGCTTCGGTTGATAAAAAGACTCGACCGCCGAAGTTCTGATCTGCTGACGTTCTTGAGCATAAGGATCAAAATGCGTCTGACCCTGCCGAGGATGGCAGCGTATACACTGTTGTGGATCAGGGATTTCTTTTAGTGTCGGGATCTTTTCGAGCGTAGCGACTAATTTCCCGATCTTTGCATTGAACTCAGCGGAACCAGGAGTGAGTTTTTCAATCGCTTGTCTGTTTTTTGCGCGTTCTTCTTCCGTATTTGCCATCGAATAGTTTCTGCGAAAACGCCTTAATTCATCCTTTTCTTCCGGCGACAATTTTGATTCGGTTTGATTGCGGCGTCCCTGCAACCAGCGGATCTCCTCTCGGGCGGCAAGATATTCCTCACTTCTATCCTGGCGAAAATCAAGAGTGCGAAAATTATCGAAGGCATCTGCTCGTTTTCCAGGCGCCCCGAACTCAAATTTGCGCTCATCTTGCATCTGCAGGAGGAGCTTTCTTAGCGCATCATTTTGATTATTATCTGCAGCGGCTGGACGCGCCGCTTCAACGGGATCGGGCATCTCTATACACCTGGGAGGTCGTGCCCGTGTCTATACGGTTGCTCGAAGTTTTGGACAATATCGAATGGAGGAAACCCGGGAAAGATCAGCAACTTGCTGCAATAAATTTGCAACAAATATGTGTGTTGGTTCACAGCGACCTTCGCTGTAGTCTTGGCGCCTCAGTGGCAAATGCAAATGTGAATAATGCTCTGGTGCAGGTTGCAACGGCTTCAACAGCCAATCCTAAATGATTTCGCGTTTCCTGTTCCTAGGACCGGAAAACGCAGTTACAAAGGCCATTCTCGCTCCCGTAATGATTCTACGGCACTCCATACTCTGTCTGACATGTCTCCACGCCAGACACCACCCAACAAATCTCTGAATTGACAGCTGTTCTTCCCTAATTCTTCAATTTGTATTAGAAATTTGGTCGCCAAACCGACACAAGAAATCTTCTACCGGGTCTGCAGCGAGGTAGCTCCAAGCCCTTTCAGACGTTTTGTGATCTTTAGCTACAGATATAAATGTCCAAAGTTTGGTTGAATCATTACTGTTCGGTAGTCCCCATTTAATAACTTTTTTCAACAGCCCACCAAAATTTCTCTTTTTCAGGAGAATCTTCAACTGTTTCTCCGTATGAAATCCAAGCTGTGACCACTTCCTCAATATCTTCTTCCATATCAGTCGCACTTCTGGCTAGTTAAATCCCTGGGCCCTGTAGGACTCGAACTTACGACCTCTTGGTTCGAAGTCCCCATCAAGTCTAAAGCCTCTTGTGAAAAAATCCAGCACTAATGCACCGGACTATCTCGGAAGAAATTTGCTATTTCGTCCTTGTTTATGCGTCCGTCGGCCGCAGCTATCGTCATATCAAATAATTCGCTTTCATCAGCGGAGATTTCCATGCCGTTTAAGTCTAGGAAAACCAAAGCGCAGCCGAGTGCCGTGCGCTTATTTCCATCCACAAATGGATGGTTCTTGATTATATGAAACAGGTAAGCAGCCGCCATCTCATAGAGATCCGCATGAAAAAATGTGTCGCCTGAACCAGACATTGGAATTGCTAAGGCGGATTGAAGAAGCCCAGGATCTCGCACACCAGTCTTTCCTCCAAAGGCAGAAAGCAGATCCTCGTGAATTTCAAGGACGTCCAAGAGTTCTAGAAAAACAGGAGCGGTCATTGTGCCAGTTTTTTGAAGACGGCGCTGTATTTTCCTTTGAACTTTTCCAACGAGTCTTTAACAGCCCGACTCGATTTTGCATCTCTAACCGGTCGGATAAGGAGGCTCTCGCCGTCAGTACTTACTTCAAGCGGCGTGTCTGGTTCGATTTTAAGCAGTTCCATAACCGCCTTGTCTATTACCAATGCATGGCTATTTCCATGTTTTATGAGGTTTTTTATCATAGCCATCTCCAATGGTTGGTATACACATTGTATATCCGGCGGCAGAAAAGCACAAGCAGTCAACTGACACAAGCGGACGAATGGGGGAAGGTCAGAGTCTCATGAATAGACTTCGGCGTTAGATAACCTGAACATAGAAATCGGTTTTAATTTTTTTGAGAGGAATCGAAACACTCGACTGTGCGGTCCCGTCTCGTTCAAGGTGCAAGCGGAGTAAGTTTCTGAATGCATTCTTTACCTTGCGCAGTTTTTAACCAATCTTGAAAAGTTGTAGCTAATTCTGTTCTCCAAAAGCGCACATTGGAACTAATTTTTCTCTTTTGCATAAGTGGGTGGAAAATTTCCTCATAGAATTTCTTTGTTTTTACGTAACCATCAAACTCCATTTCTGCTTTTCTCTTTATCCAATCAGATTTTGAAATTTGCTTTTTCGTCGCTTGAATCCAAATTTTTTCAGACTCTAAAAGTGTGCCTGATCGAGCAAATGCATATACTAATGAAGTCCATTGTTCTTCTGGTGGCACATGATTTCCGCGATGATCAACCGTTTGCAACCTAATTAGAATTTGTTGCTTATCCTCGTCAAAAGCTGCTTCAGACGCATATTTGTTGTGTGTCGGACTACTATCCCAATATATTCTTCGCCCACATCCTTCTCCGGCAAATTGTTTTGCTGACCACTGCCAAAGCGGATCTCGATAGGTGATAAAAGTTTTCATCTCAGGTCGAACTCTAAGCAAACATTTCAGCTGCCATTCTCCATGTTGCAGATTAGAGCTAGAAAGTTGCTGTGCTGTGTTGACAGGTGCGGCAAGCGTAATTGGCATGCTGGCAAGGTTAACCAAGATGCATGTTAAAAGCACCTTCAGAAGCTTCAGTTCATTACGCACCATGTCTTAAACCTTGTTTGAAGATCAGCGATCCTTGACCGGCCCGAGACACAGTTATGAAAAATCCCGCCCTGTAGGACTCGAACCTACGACCTCTTGGTTCGAAGTCAAAAGGACTAATGGGAATCCTTGGTTGATTGGAATTGTTTGCGGTTGACTGGAGTCGCATGCCTGGTGTATTTTGGTAAGTCTGTATCCCCTCCTGGTCGATGTCGTACCGGCGTTAGTTGACGCCAAAAGGGATACCAGGGGGATACAGGTGGTCTGGGAGGGCGAGTTTATGAGCGATAGTCATTTTAATTTCACTGTCGAAAGGCTTAAAAAGGTATCCAAGCCGGAGCCAGGCAAGAGGACTCGTGTTTATGACGAGGAGGTGCGCGGACTTATTATGGATGTCACTCCTGGAGACATCCGTACTTTCTATGTACGCAAGAAGCTTAATGGCAAAACGGTCTGGCACAAGCTTGGTAAATTTCCGGAAATGCTGCCTGCTGCTGCAAGAGCAGCTGCTAAACCAGTCATTATCGACATTGAGCAAGGCAGAAATCCTATGCAGGCACGCCGCGCTGCACGCGCAGAGATGACCCTGCAAGACCTATTTGATGAATACATCGAGAGGCACGCCAAGCACAATACAAAAACCTGGCAAGACATGGTGGCAAACTTCCGGCGCTACGCATCGCCTCTGGCAGGCAAGAGACTTTCGGAGGTCACCAGGGATGATGCCAGCCGTTTTCAACTCAAACTAAGAAAAGAGAAGGGCGTCTACACGGCTAACCGCACCATTCAGCTTTTGCGTGCCGTGTTTAATAAAGGTGCAATCTGGGGGCGGTGCTCAAAAGAGAATCCTTTTGATGGCGGATTGGTCGACATCAAAAACGAGCAAAAGAGAAATCGGTTCCTGAGAGAGGACGAGGCGGCAAAGCTCATCATTGCAGCACGCAAGCGTGGCGATGCAATCGGAGACTTTGTACTATTGGCGCTGTATACCGGCGTCCGTAAGTCAAACGTGCTGGCGATGCGCTGGGAGCACATCAACATGACCGCAAGGACATGGACAATCCCGCACAGCGAAATGAAAAACCAGCAAGGGCAGGTCATTATCCTGCAAGACGGCGAGCTGGAAATTCTCAACCGTAGAAAGCAGGAGCAGGTGAACAAACGGATAATCTCGCCTTTTGTTTTTCATGGCTCTGGCACAAAAACAAAACACCTGACAGACCCTAAAAAGGGTTGGTATGCACTACGTAAAGAGGCTGGCGTAGAGGACTGCACCATTCACGATTTGAGGCGCAGTCTCGGTAGCGCTCTGGCGAATCATAATTACAATTTGTCAGTTATCAAGCACGCGCTCAACCACAAGGATATAAAAACGACAGCCGCCGTTTATGCGCATGTGAATGATGAAGCCGCACGGCAAGCGCGGGCGGTTGTTCATGCCACCTGGGAAAAAGCTTGCAGTGAGAAGAAAGAAGAAAAGGGCACGAAAGTGGTAAAGGCTAAACGCTCATCGTGAAACTTTCAGAAAAACACTTAAGCTAGCGGCGAAAACTGTCAACCAATCCGCTAATTTATGGTGCGCCAGCAAGACCGGGAATTCATCAGGGTTGAAGGCGAAGAAATTACACCACCTAATTAAGGTAGCGATTGGTAGCCGAGGGGCGACAATTGTTCTGTTGATTGTCCGGCAATCCTCAGAAACGTATTGAACTATCTACAGGAGAAGTGAGCGTATGTCTCAATCACCTGCACCTTTTCGCGTGCAAACACAAAATGATGATCCTTTGCTGAATGGTGACCTTTCCGCTGAGTATTTAGGTCTTGAGGGTGGAAGAAAAACCCTCGACAAATGGCGCTCAGAGGGGCGATATCCAGAGCTGGTGCCCACAAGAGTGGGGCGCAGAGTTTTCTATCGAAAGAGCGCTCTTGAGGCTTTTCTAAAAGCCCGCACAGGTGCTTAATGCCTTGCGGTTTGCCGTTACCTGAAAACGTGATGCCGTCCGCTTCATAACTGACTTGCAGGAAATTTGCTTCTCTCGGCAGAGAGGCAGAGTAACTCACATAAACGACAAGGAGATATGCGAGTGGGGCGAGTAACACCACAGCAAATTGAAGCCGTAAAAGAAGAGATGACTTTGAGTGTGTACATGCAAGACTTTCCTGAAGCGCGGCACGGGAAGCGTGAAATCCTCGTCTCTTGCTGTTTTCACGAGGACAAGCACCCCAGCCTTTCAATCAACACAGAGGCAGGCTGGTTTAAGTGCTGGGCTTGTGGTACGAGCGGAGGGGATGTAATTGCATATCTTCAAAAACGCACCGGTAGAGGATTCGTGGAGGTGGTAGAAAGCCTCACCGGTGGCGCACGTATTGAACCGATAGCACGGAGGAGCACGACAGAGACCAAGCAAGACGTAATAGACGAGCGCAAGGCGCAAGCAATCCTAAGGGTCTGGAATGAAGCGGAGGAGCTTTCCAGTGAATCCAGTGATTGAGTATTTGACTGTCATCCGTGCGCTATCGCTTGAGGTGATGCCTTCAGACCTTCGCTACCATCCCGGTCTTGATTATTTCGACCAAGAGAGAGGCGAAGTTACCGGAACATTCCCGGCAATGGTTGCCGCCATTCGAAACCCGGCTGGCGACATTGTGAGCGTGCATCGCACGTTCTTAACGAATGACGGAAGAAAAGCACCAGTGCCTTCACCAAAGCGCATTATGGCAAGCCCAATTAAGGGCATCACCAGGGGCGGTGCTATCAGACTGTATCCAGCAGAGGAGGTGCTTGGATTGGCAGAGGGCATCGAAACTGCCATCGCCAGCCAGAATGCAACCGGTATACCAGTCTGGGCGTGCATCAATGCAGGAGGGCTAGAAACTGTAGTGATACCAAAGGAAGTAAGAGAGGTAATCATATTCGCAGATAACGACAAACGCGGACGAGAAGCCGCACGTAAAGCCGCTTTCCGATTGAGGGATGAGGAAAGCAAAACTGTGAAAATCATACTGCCCAGCCGCCAGGGAAGCGATTGGGCAGATACAAAATAAGGGAAACCGAGCCAGTATGAGTATTATAGTCCATCAGCCGGATGGTACAAATGAAGCGCATCATCTGTCACCTCCAGTCATTAAAGATGCGAAACCTTTTGATGCTAGTCCGCCAGGCGAGTGGGATGAGCCGGACCCGGTTGACCCCGCTGCACTATTGCCAGTCGAAAGATTCTTTCCGAATCTAGCGCCAGGACCATTGCAGGGTTACATCATGGATGTAGCGGAAAGGATGTCCTCACCTCCTGATGGCATCTACGTTGCAATGACAGTAGTCATTGGCGCAGTAGTTGGCACCAGATGCAGTATCAGGCCTAAACGCTCTGATGATTGGCGCGTGGTGCCTAATCTCTTTGGTGCCTATATAGCACCGCCAGGAAGAAAGAAAACAGCAGCACTCAAGGCGGCAACCAGATTTTTAGATGAATTAGAGGGAGATGCTGAGCAGAAATTCACTGAAGCCGAACGACAATACAAGGCTGAGTATGCCGAATACAAGGCGATGGAGGCTGGCATTGAAGCGGATATGAAAGCTGCTGCCCGTCCGCAAAAGTCACGTTATGCGGGCGACGGAAAGGCTGTAAACCATGATATGGAATCCCTGAAGTTGAAACTCTCCAACCTGCAAGAGCCACCAAAACCGGTGCGCGCTCGGCGTCAGACGAACAATGCAACAGTCGAAAAGTTGCATGAACTGTGCAAGGAGAATCCGACCGGCATACTCTTGATGCGAGACGAACTTGCCGGTTGGCTGGCTCAGCTTGACCAAGCAGGTCATGAACAAGACCGCGCATTTTACCTGGAAGGTTGGAATGGTAGCGGTCGATTCGACTATGACCGCATAGGCAGAGGCACAGTCTCAGCAAAGACTGTCTGCATATCAGTGCTGGGCGGCATCCAGCCAGACAAGTTACGCGAATATTTGAGGTGAGGTGTTTTATGAAACATGTTGATGATGGTTTTCCCTCACGGCTTCAAGTGCTTGGTTTCCCTGATGACATTCCCTATGTGCATGTCGACAGAGCGCCTGACAAGGAGGCGGATGAGCGAGTAAAGAAGATAATCAGGACCCTTGCAAATATTGACTATCGCAAATGGGGCGCCTCTGGTGGCGATGAAATTCCATGGGTGTCTTGTGATAATGAAGGGCAGGAGGAAATGGATTCCTATCAGATTGCATTAGAGGGGAGACTTCAGAGTAGTAAAGAACACCCACTTATTCTTGAACACCTGGCGAAGTTTCGGTCGTTCGTGCCATCGCTTGCACTTATCAATCATCTTGTCCGAAAAGCTGACGAGCAGAGCGAAACCATCGGCTCAGTCTGCAAGGATGATGTGATACTTGCAATTGCTCAGGCGGAGTATTTCGAGTCTCATGCCAGGCGCATGTACGGTTTGGTGCTGGGTGGGCTTACCGCAAGCGTGAAGCTGGCAAGTCGCATCCTGGCTGGTGACGTGCAAGACAACTTCACTGCGCGTGATGTCTATAAGTGTGGCTGGTCGCAACTCACCACCATCGAATCGGTTGAAGACGCCTGCAAGGTCTTGACCGGAAAGAAATGGCTTAGACCAGAACGCACCCAGATAGATGGGCAGCGCGGTAGACCTACTGTTAGATATCGAATCAACCCCAAGGTGTATCAATGGGCAGATATCTAGACCAATTGAAAAAAAATCAAACGCGGGGGGATAGCACCGACAAAAACATCACAAATGATGGCAAGGAGTCAAAGACATTATTGGGGTTTTTGGATGTGCCCCTCCCCCTCGTTCTCAAAAAATGTGAATACACAAACCGCATATCTAACTGCAATACCGCCACCGAATACTTCGCCACCACACGCGACTTCCGGGCGACCAATCCGACCGATGAAGAGGTTGCCCAGTTGTATCGCATCGCACCATTGAAACTTGCCGTCATCAAGGGCGGCGGCAATCACCTACAGGAGGAAATTGACAGACGACTAAATGAGACTGCTGGGCAGTCACCAGGGACGGTGGCGACAGCACCCCTATCACTTCACCAGGCACGAGCCTTAAAACGCAAGTACGAGGCGACGGGCGACCTCTGGGACCGGTTTTGGTTCTGGATTGGAAAGCAGGTCGAGGGCGGTGCCGATGCCGCGTTTATCGAAGAGAGCGAGAAATCACTAGCACTGGCTTGCAATGAGCCGAACCAACAACCCTAACGACAGGATGACCAAGATGTATACAGGCGATAGCCTCAACAAAATGCTAGACAAGATGGAGCGGGAGCGGCAGGATTACGCCGCCCTGAATCCAGACAACCCAGCAGTGCGCGCCGCATCACGGCACTGGGAGCGCATGTTGGCGGAGATTCGACTGGCGTATCCCGGTCTTGAGCAGAGAGGGAAAGCGATTGGAATTATCCACAAGCTGGCTGACCAAGAACTGACCAAAATATCCGACCAGATAGCGCTGCAATGAGGGGAAGCGACATGCCAGTAAATCAAAAAGACCTAGAAATCAGCCGTCTTGAGCGGTCCCTGGTTTCCTCGGAGGACCAAATCAAATGCGCAAAAATTCTGTTCAACTTGCTTATGTCCTGCGCCGAAATCCACAAGAAGGGAGGCGCGGATGCCATCAGCACTAAACGCTTACGGGACTCGAATACCATCTTGCGCAAGGTAAAGTCGATGTTACCGAAGGAGTTTTGCCCGCAAGAAATCACTTTCAAAATAGCAGAGAACGAGTCATGCGCTGCCGCTCACGACAAGATGATAGCAATAGCAATGCAGGCGCTACTATGGTATCGCCGGGAGTGCTTGGCTATTCCTTTCCTGAAGGAGGCAGAGCAAGCCAGAATCACTGAAATGTTGCAGGAGAATGACCAATGACCAGGAAACGCAGTCGATGTTCATATAGTGGGTAGAACTTAATCAGTATCGGCAATAGGTGCGGCGATGAATGCAAAGCAACTGATGGCAGTTTGGGCGACGACCGCGATAGTAGCAGTCCAGGCTGTCAACCCACCATGGATTAGCGAAAACCGGGGCGGGACCAGCGAGTTAGGGTACGGCTTTATATTGGAACCTCCCGAATACGCTAGTAGAATCGACGTCTCCAGATTGTTTGTCGGAATTTTAGTAGCTTTTACCGTAGGCGGGGCACTGTTTGTGACGTTCAAGGACGGCGCAAACCAGCCCAGGCGTGAACAGCCTGGTTGTCCCAACTGTGGAAAGCCGTATGCGCCAAGCGCAAAATTCTGCAATGGCTGTGGCGAGAGACTTGCCTAGCAATACCCGCATACAGTGCTCTGTCTTCGATTGAACGGAGCACGCGAACGCACAGCGAGGTTGCAATGCGTTGTAACATCAAGCGGCTTGGCATCGGCTGCTTAAGCTGATAACTTAAGAAAAATCTTGCTGAGAAATCTCCAAAGACCGGCACCGTGAGCCAAGTTACCCTGGAGGGTAGGCTAACTCTCACTAACACAAACATCGAAAAAGCCGCATCACAGGCGGGTGTTACGGTATACCGTATTTTGTTTTTTTCTCACTTGTCACCATGCGAAATCAATGCTCAAATAGACCGGCACGCACAGAGGCACGAACGGCACGCAGGCGACCTTGACGGGTCGTCTGTCGTTCGTTTGGACGCGCACGAGAGGAACCATGACAAAGAGACTGATAGACCGCATCTATTTTACGGACGATGTGGTGCACCAGTTACAGCATAATTTCTCGTCGCCGAAAGACTTCACCTGGTATCAGGATGAGGCGATTCCCGAGCTGAGGCTGAGAGTTTCAGGCACAGTAAAAGGCACTCGGCGCACTTGGTACTTCTATGCAACAGCGGAGGGGCGCAGTCGTTCGCTGAAGTTGGGCGACTTCCCGCGTGTCACCGCACGTGATGCCCGTGCCGTTATTGAGCCAATGCTCAGGGGTTGCGAGTTCGGCGAGGACCCAAAACGCACACGACCGAACGCACTCAAGAAGCGCGTGCCGGACTACCGTGATGTGTTTGCCGCCTACCTCAGGGACTACATCAAAGCCCACAAGCGGGCAAAAGAAGCCAGAGAAACCGAGCAGTCATATAACCGGTGTCATCAGCGGTTTGCCTCGATGCGGATGGATGAAATCACCCGCGCGGACATTCAGCAATGGGTGAATGAGTTGGGCGAGGAGCGAGGAGGCGCCGCCGCGAATCGAGAGTTTAGGCGGCTTCAGGGCGCCCTCCATTATGGAGAGAAGATGGAAATGTACCGGCTGGATGTAGACCCAACCAAGTACGTGACGCTGTTCCCGGAGCGCTCAAGAACACGCTACCTGTCACGGGAAGAGATGCAGCGGCTATTGGAAGTGTTGAGGACCAGACCGATTCATCAGCAAGACATTGTCATGTTGGCACTGGGCACCGCCGCAAGGAAAGGCAATGTGCTGGCGGCTGAATGGGCGGAAATTGATTTTGATGCGGCAATCTGGCGAATCCCGGCGCACAAGTACAAGACTAACCGTGAAACCGTGTTGCCACTGCATAGCGGAGTGCTGGCGATGCTCAAGAGGCGCTACGAAACAAGGACGGACGAGCGCTGGGTGTTTCCCTCGGAATCAGCCAGGCTTTTCGGCAGACCGAGCAAGACGGGGCATATCACTCAGTTCGACCATGCATGGAAGTCGATTCAAAAGGAAGGAGGACTTGATGATGTTCACTTTCATGACCTAAGGCACACTGTCGCAAGTTGGCTTGCAATCGACGGCGCAAGCGCCTTTGTCATCATGGAGGTGCTGGGGCACTCGTCCATATCGACGACCAAGCGCTACACGCACTTAAACAAAGACGCAAGCCGAGAAGCAATGCAGTCAGTTTTCAATCAGATGCCAGTACCGGCAGTAGTGGCAGTGCCTGATACGCTACCAGCCGCCGCGCGGGCGATAGACCTTAGCGAGTATCGACAGAGGAGAGGACGGCGATGACAGCAGACATTATTGTTCTCGCTCCAAAAGAGCTGCACCCAATCATAGAAATATCGCTAGCTCAGTACGGTTGTAGCACGATAGAACAGTATGCAGAGAAGCAAGGGCATGAAGCCGCCGCACGGCTTGCCGCAAGCTCACGGGCTCTGTCGTCTCCGGCTGGGAAGTGGGCGCCGCCTTGGTGCGAGGATGACCGAGAATGCCGAGGCATCGGCACGTCCCTCTATCACTGGTGGATTGACTGTCTGGGCTTCTTCGAAGAAATTACAGGCATGGACTCACAAGAGCTAGCAGCTCATTGGGATGAAATTCTTGATTTTGTGAGGAGGTTTGAAAGTAATTAGGGTTGAGAAGCGAGAGCTGGCTGAGAGTTACATTTTATTGAAAGTATGGGCACTACTGGTGCGGCGAACTCTTCAAAGTCGACTGGATAAGTTCGATGATGTGAGTGTTTTGCTGAGGCTCATTGGCTGTTTTTAAATAACCAGTTGACTGTGGCGCAAAAATCGCTTGCATTGACTGAATGAGAACCGCCTTTTTGGTCTCGTCATCTTGTGCACCATCTCTAAAAAATTTGAACGTTCCAAGAGCATTGATTCGATGTTTATTCACGACATAGTTATGCTTGCAGGCGGAGTAGTTCTTTACTGATAAGAAGAGTCCTACGGACAGCACGGACATTAAAAAGAGGCGCGCTGAGGTGGAAGTAATGGCACCTGGGATGCCATGCTTCAGCAATGCGGGAACAGAGTGCGAGTCAGTCCACAGAAAATATATGGCGGCAACTAAAATCCACCAGCCAAACGCAAAAACAGCCATCAACCAATTTTGAGCACTGTCTTTATGTTCCTGAGCCTCAATTTCAAAACGTTTCATGTATTCGGCAGCGCCCAGCGATTCGAGTGTACCTTTAACCCGGTCGATATAGTTTTGCATCGTTTTTACCAATTGCTCAGTCACTGCATCTGCGTCTTTGGCGGATGCCCGCGCTGTATCAGCAGCGGTTGTTGCGTTTGCAATAGCTTTCTCTAAACCCTCTGCCAACGTTTTAATTTCTACCGCCGCATCACGAATGGTTGAGTCTGTCAAAGAGAACTTGTACAGATCTGTGATTGCATTCGCAAGTTCTCCTCTCCATTGCGCCAACACGTGAGATATATTTTGCTTCGTCTTCGTTTCACTTGAAGGCGGAGACATTTCTAGAATGACACTGAAAAGTCGATTTGTCTCTTCAACTGCTTTTTTGGCCGAAGATAAAACCTCCTCAGGCACAGCCGAAAGGTTGAGTGAGGCGGCATCGATAATTTGATTACGTATCATCTCGAAAAGAGGTAGAGCATCTGTGTAATCGAATGCTAAATCTGGTCGCCTCAAGTCAGAAATCTTGATTGTTTTGGTAATGTCAATATGCTCTAACAGCTCTTTCCTAAGCAGCTTTTCGTGATTTAAGTAGTCTGCCATTCTTTTTGCCTTTTGTTTGTAATCGAGTCATTCAAAATACAACAAAAAGGTGTCAAGGGTGGAAGCTTTTAACCAAAAGTCTTGGCTCTATTAATCCGAGTTTAGAGCCTTGTGTATGCCTCTTTCCGAATCTTTTCTATCCTCTCCATTGCAGAGAGAATCTTATCCAGGTATTCCGGCGCGGTGTGCTGAGCCGTTTTGTCCAAGCAGTTATCTACCGCCCGCGCGGCTTTCTCGCACGCCTTTAATGTTGATATTGCCGCATCGCGCGAATCAGGCACGCCCGCATCTTTGAGAATCTTCTGAATTTCAGCAGCGGCTAAATCCTCTTCGCTCTGCCAGGCTTGCGCACGCAGTAACGCCCAGTTTTCCTCATCGCGCCAAGCTTCCAGTACTGATACCGGTTTGCCCACCAGGCGAGCGATTCTATTAAGGTGTCTATCTTTGCGGCGCACATATTCTTCACGTGCAATTACACGCAACTCTGCATCAGAGTAGGCAGAGTTTCTATCGGGCAGTTTTGCTACTTCGCCCACGGCGAGTACCTCTAGGTGATAACACCAGAAGTATAGAATCGAATGCAGGAGCTTACAAGCGGCACTGTATACGGTGCCCGAAATAGAGGACAAAAAATTTTTGACGCAGATACCAAAGTGTTAAATACGCCACGCCCTTGGTTTCACCCCGTATCAATCAGCCTCCGGGTATCAGGCTGGCTTGTGGGCTCGAGGTATTCCATCTGACTTAAGCGCGATGAGATGAAAGACTCACAGACCGCCGAGGGGAGACAGAGGGGATACAATTCTCTAGGCTGGTACCCCAATAGACGCCCCGGAATAGGTACTGTTTTGAGAGCTGGTGAGCTTCCCGCCCTGTAGGACTCGAACCTACGACCTCTTGGTTCGAAGCCAAGCACTCTATCCAGCTGAGCTAAGGGCGGATATGCGGGAAATATTCCTCGAACATTCTTAATGCTAGCCTTCCGGGCCTGGAGAGTCAAGGGAATTCGGTTCTAGCCCGCCCAGCAAAGGTTTTACGGTATTAGTATTCCTGGCGCGCTCACCGACTTCTCAGCAATCACCGGCAAGGACTGCTTTTGTGGCACACTATTGAAGGCAATCGAGTCGCTGTAGTCGTCGCAAACTCAAACCGTGAAGCTCTCACAAAAAGGAATTGTCCTTGTACTCGTCCCCGTAGCCTTCGAGTTTGTCTTTGTCGGCTCGCTTTTTCATTTGCTGCATCAGTCCGAAATAGAACTCAACGCCGCTGAAAGAGCGAGACGTTTGAATGTTCAGTTGAATCGCGTTCACCGTGCGCAGATGGTGATGATGGGTGGTTTGGAGCCTTACAAGGGCGCGAAAGTTTCACGCGGCTCGCAACGCACCGATCTGGCTAAAAAGCTTTTGTTAGACGAAATTGCGCTGCTCAAGCGAAACTTTGCCGACGATCCCGCAGTTCTCGCATACGCTGATGAAATGAAGAAGACTATCTTCGAAGGAATTAAGATTGCCAACGAGCTGAAAAGCTCAATGGGAAATGTGTACAACCTCGAGGCACTTTCCAAATTCAGGAAAACCAGAACTCTCATAAATGACCTGAGTGCAATGACCGAAAGGATTTGGTCGGAAACAGAGCAGATGGAGGAAGAATCGCCGGTCAAAATGGCGAGGACACGCGATCAGCTCAAACTGTTGTTGCTGGCAGGTCTGGTAATCAATATCGGGCTGGCAATCGGGCTGGCAGTTTATTTCAGCAAAGGAACAGTTTCGCGCTTGTCGGTCGTCATGGACAACACCAAACGGCTGGCTGCAGAGCAGCAACTCAATGAGCCGCTTGATGGTGATGATGAAATTGCAGCTCTCGATCTAACCTTGCGATCTATGGTAGAGCAGCGGGAGCAGATCGCACGCAAGGAGCGAGCGTTGCTGGAGAACGCGGCCGACGTCATCTGTTCATTGAATGATGGTGGCACATTCACGGATGTAAGTCCTGCTTGTGAAAAAATTTGGGGTTATACGCAGAGCGAAATTTTGTCGATGCGATTGATCAGTCTTGTGGCGCCGGAAAACGCTGAGGCGACATTACAACAGATTGTTGCTGCAAAGCAGACGACGGCTGATTCTGCATTCGAGAATCGCATCAAGAGAAAGGATGGAAGCTATGTCGATATGCTCTGGTCGCTGAAATGGTCGCCGGAGGAAAAGACCTTTTTTTGCGTTGCACACGACAATTCCGAAAGAAAGGAAGTCGAGCGAATGAAGCAGGAATTTGTCGCGATGCTGAGCCATGACTTGCGTTCGCCACTGAATTCGGTGCAAGCATTTTTCACGATGGTCTCGAACAACGTTTATGGCTCTTTGAGCGAAAAGGGCATGGCAACGGTAAAGTCGCTGGAAGATACCATCGCCTGGCTCATAGAAATGATCAGCGATCTTCTTGATATTGACAAAATAGAGGCCGGTCTTTTTGATCTCAATCCTAAACCTGTTTCTCTCAAAGCGATTGTCGAAAGGGCCGATGATGCACTGCAATCGCTCGCGGAAAAGCATAAAATTGAAGTTGAGCTGCCGATAAATGATGCGATTGTTCTTGTGGATCAAGAACTATTCATGCGGGTTATTACCAATCTGCTCTCTAATGCCATCAAATTTTCTCAATCCGGCTCGACGGTAAATATCCAAATTGAGACGTTGGGTGAAAAGGTAGAACTCAGAGTTATTGATTCAGGAGGAGGCATTGCACCGGAAAATCAGGAAATAATTTTTGAGCGGTTCAGGCAAGTGCATGGTGCCGGCACAGAGAGACGAAAAAGTTCCGGCCTGGGATTGGCGGTTTCGCGGGCAATTGTTGAACAGCATGATGGTTCCATCGGAGTGAGAAGTGCGCTTGGCGAAGGCAGCACATTCTGGGTTCACTTGCCGGGCGGCGACCAATGAAACTGATTCATAGGGGTTTGATCCTGGTCATGGTGCCCGTCGCCTTCGAGTTCATTTTCGTAGGCACGCTTTTTGGGATGATGCACCAGGCGGAATTGGAAGTTGCTCGGGCAGAGAAAGCGCGGGAGACAATCACGCATCTCAATAGGATTCAACGGCACATTTTAGTGTGGGTGGCCCGCTTGAGCCCATATGCTTCGTTTTCCGGCACCACCGGTCCTGCTAAGGCGCAGCTCGCAGCTTCCAACGTGAAGGAAGAATTCGCGCGCCTGCGAAAAGTCATTAGTGACCAGCCGGAGCAGCTAGCGTCGGTCGATAAGATGGAGAAGTCCTGGGATGACGGCGTTCGGATTTCGGCCGGTTTAAAAGACGCGGGGTCGATGTCTAGTATTTTAAATTCCAATTCAGGCGTGCAACTCGGCAGAGGTTTGATGAGCGGATTGCTCGAGGAATCGGATGCGATTCGCAATCAAACCGAAAAGATCGAGAATGAAAGTCCTGAGCGTCAGGCCGAATTGCGTGAGGCGATGAAGATTTGGCTGTCATTTGGACTGACACTGAATGTGATGCTGGCGCTGGGCTTAGCCATTTACTTCAATCGTGTAACTGCCACTCGTATTGCCGTAGTTGTGGACAATACTCGCCGGTTTGCCGCTGGTATGCCGCTGAATGAACCCCTGCATGGAGACGATGAGTTTGCTCGCCTGGATAAGGTTTTTAACAGCATGGCGCGCGAAATCAATACGCTTGCCGAGAAGGAACGGGCACTGTTGGTACATGCCGTCGATGTCATTTGTTCGCTCGATGCAGATGGCACCATTTCCGATATCAGTCCGGCTTGTGAGAAAGTCTGGGGATATACGGTCGACGAGCTATTGTCGAAACGTTTGATGAGTATTGTGGTGTTTGAAGATCAAGATGCGACGTTGGAACACATATCTTTAATCAAGAAGATAAACGCGGACAGCACTTTTGAAAACCGCATCAAGCGCAAGGATGGGTCGATTGTAGACATGCTCTGGTCGCTCAATTGGTCGCCGGAGCAAAAGACGTTCTTTTGTGTGGCGCACGATAATACTGAACGAAAGAATGCAGAACGGATGAAACAGGATTTCGTTGCCATGCTCAGCCATGATTTACGCTCGCCACTGAATTCGGTGCAGGCGTTTTTCACAATGTTGCGTGAAAAGATCTATGGTTCGTTGAATGATAAAGGCATGAATCGCGCTGCTTCACTGGAAGGGACTGTTTCCTGGCTTATCGAGATGATCAGTGATTTGCTTGATATAGACAAGATCGAAGCTGGCTTGGCGGACCTTGATCTGAGAGAAACATCTCTACTGGGCGTTGCAGAGCGCGCAAGTGAAGCGTTAAGCAATCTCGCCGATGAGTCGGCCGTCGAAATTGCTTTGCCTGAGAATGATGCGAAGGTCGTCATAGACAATGATATGTTCATGCGTGTTGTGACCAACTTGCTTTCCAACGCCATCAAGTATTCACCCAGAGAGTCTACGGTGGATGTAGAAATCGTTAAGTCAGAAGGGTTTGTTGAGTTTAGGGTCATCGATCGTGGTCCGGGCATCGCCCTGGAAAATCAAGACTCTGTTTTCGAGCGTTTCAAACAGTTAAAAGAATCTGATACCAAAATGCATCGCAGCTCCGGGTTGGGGCTGGCAGTTTCCAAAGCGATCGTCGAGCAGCACAAAGGCACCATAGGCGTAAATAGCGTCCCTGGTGAGGGCAGTACATTCTGGGTTCGCCTCCCCTCTGCCTAGGTCACTGGAACGTCACAATTGCCTCTTAATTTTGGGACAGGCGCCGCACGGTTCAAATGCAGTTTCGAGTCACGGCTTGGACACAATTGGTTTCTACATTCGAATCAAGCAGCTCCCCTTACTACACTCCATCAACCTGCACATTTGCCCTTCAATGTGCTGATTTCGTCATTCCTGGAGGATGAAGCGATGAACCCAAAAGAGAATTTCGAACCTGTCGAACAGGTTAAAGCTCCTGAAAGCAGCCCTTTAACTGCGGAAGCTCAGCAGTCGTTTATGCAGCGCCGTGATTCAATTTCATTCGCTCCAACTAACGATAGAGATATTATCAGAACCATCAATCATCATATTCACGACAACATCTTCGGCAGTATTCACGATCGCTACGATCGCCGTGAGGAGCAGTACTACCAGCTAAAAGAAAATCAAATCGCTGATGCAACTGAATACTTGCAGGACAACTTTTACCGCTTGGATAGCGATGGCAATGGTGAAGTTGACAGACGAGAACTGAGAAGTGCGTCCAGACAGGCTGAAAGTTTTGATGAATACGATCAGTTGCAGACTTTGCAAGAGAATTTCGACGAAATCAAATCTGCTAGTCGCGACGGTGTTCAAGGAATTACTAGAGGAGACGCTGCTGTCACCCAGCGGGACATGGATAGAAACAGAGAGATGCGGGGCATTGCTGATCGCTTGCACAGAGGACACCCATCGCTATTTTCTGCGATCGATGGCAACAATGGTTTCGAAGATGGCCTGATCTCACGTTCTGACCTTAAACAGTTCAAGAACGAGTATATGCACAAGATGATCAGGGGCGATTTAGGTGGAGTCTATACACCCGAAAACATGAAGATTGTCGGCAAGATGCTGGAACAGTGGAATCGCCCCGGCTCTGCAGTCAACGAAATGAAAGATGGCGAATTCATTTCGCGTAGTTCTTTGAATGCGGCGCTGGAGGAAAACCGCTACGGTGATGGGCGGAATCGATACCCGTTTTAACCTTATTCGTCTTTTGTCGAAAGCTTATAACCAAACCCATAAACGTTTTTGATCAACGAGTTTTTGCTGTCATCGTCGATTCGCCTTCGCAAGCGCTTGATTGTGGTGCGAACCGCTTCCGGACCTGCAGATGCTTCAGATTTCCAAACCTGATGCAAAAGTGCATCCGCGTTGAAGATTTGATCGGGATGCATCATGAGAAATTCAAGCAGCGCAAACTCGATAGGCCAGAGTTCGATTTCTTTCCCGTTTTTCGTGACGGTTCGTTTTGCAGGATCAAGATATAGATTGCCGGCATTGAGAATCGTCAGTTGCTGAGTTGGTTTTCGCCGAAGCAAAGCTCGAATGCGCGCAGATAACTCTCTCAACTCGACAGGCTTCGTAAGATAGTCGTCTGCGCCGGAATCAAAACCAATTTCTTTGCTGTCGATCGAACTCTTGCCGGTGAGCATCAAAACCGGCGTTTCACCGCCGTTTGTTCTAAACGTTTTGCAAACATCAATACCGGTGACCTCGGGCATATCCCAGTCGAGAATGATGCAATCGTACTCGTATGTTTTCAGCATCTCCTGCGCATCGCCACCGTTATAAGTGATGTCGACGGTATATTTTTGATGGATTAGCCAGTCTTCGATCAATCCACAAAGTTGTTTGTCATCGTCGGCGACTAGAATGCGAGCCATTTTCGATATGAAAAATTAGTGCGGCGTCCAGTGAATCCAGATCTATGTTACCTGTTCGACGGCGAAAAGCGTAGGTGAGTCGGCAGGGAACTCAGTCGACATCGCCGGTCCCGACAAGTCAAGCAGAAGCCTCGCACCCAGTCGAGCGCGGAATTCTGCGACTGGAGTCGCAAGCTGCTTGCAATCCGGCGTTGAGTTCACCCGCCTAATTACTAATACGTCAGCCGGAGGCAAAAGGTTCAATGGAAATTGAATAAACAAAATTAGAACCGGCTAATCTTTGCGCTGTTTCGCTGTCTAATTCATTTGTCCGGCTAGCCATTGTCTGCAAAGGCTGGAAACAGCGTCATGCCACCATCGATGAATATTGTGGTGCCGTGAATATAGTCGGCGTAGTCAGACGCGAGAAAAAGCGCGACGTTTGCTACATCCTCGACCTCGCCTATTCTTCCATATGGAATTAGTTTCAGCAGTTCTTTGCTTTTCTCTTCGTCGCTCCAGACTTCCTCATTTATAGGCGTCTTGATGGCACCAGGCGCGATACTATTGATGCGGATTTTGTGTTCGCCTAATTCTTGAGCAATGCTCTTCATCAATTGCATTATTCCGCCTTTCGACGCGGCGTAATTGACGTGGCCTGCCCACGGAATCAGCTCGTGCACCGAGCTTACGCAGATTATGCATCCCACGGACCTGTCGCCGTGTTTCTTTCCGCGCATCATAAAATGTCGCGCTGCTTCGCGTGCACACAAAAATTGGCTGGAGAGATTTACTTCGATGACCTTTGTCCATTCTTTGAAGCTCATGTTTAAAAACGAACTGTCGGCCTGAATTCCTGCGTTATTGATGAGAATGTCGATGTCGCCGAAGTGTTCTCTTGTTTCTTCGAACATTGCAAGAACTTCCGCCTCTTCGCTTACATCCGCCTGGACAACCAGAGCGCTGCCACCGCTGCCCTCGATGCTTGCCAGAACTTCTTCGGCTTCGCCTTTCTGCTTCATGTAATTGATCGCGACTTTAGCGCCGGAGCGCCCGAAAGCTTCTGCGATGCCTCGCCCGATGCCTGAGCTGGCGCCTGTGACGAGAACTACTTTATCTTTGAAGTTGATATTCATTGTTTGCACCGCAGAGAAAAACAGCAACAAAGGAACGACTGCCACCCGCTGCATTAGTTCCAGGCGCCGGCAGTTTTTAATGGCAATGCAAACGTTTTATCTGAACTTCTTACGAAGATGGTTTGCCTGTCGCAATCGTATTGTTGCGCATGTACAGCATCAGTTCCAGCATGACTACATCCAGGCGTGTGACACTCGAGCGCAACTGGTGCAACATTGCATTGCGATCTTCTATAAGATCGGAAGTTATTCTGAAGGCGTTTTGTGTAGTGTTGGTGATTTGCGCCTGACGTTCTTTTTCATTATGCCTTCGCAGGTGTTTTCTGCCGTGATGAAGCAGGCAGAAGCCTTCCTTCGTCCAGTCCGCCACTAGTTCTTCGCGCCGCGTCTGTCCGCCTGGTTTACTGGGCGAGTTCAAAAATGTCCATACACTGGCTGGGTAGGCGGGCGATGGACCTTTGTCAGGTTCGAATAGCCGCGAGAGTATATTCGGAATTCCCCTTTCTATACGCTTTTCGCCTTTTTGCTCGTGGAGGGACCAGACGGCGAGCACTGTTTGCACCAGACCCTCGACTGCATCAATAGTGTCGAAAGTGAGATGGTTGATGTCGCTGAGCGCCAGCCCTCCGCCAACCATGCCGGAGATGCCGCCGCTGATGAGATCGCCGTATGTGTTGAGTTTTAAGGCGCGGTCGCGTTTTGCCGCCAGAATTGCGGAAATGGCGTTGGCGCGAGCGACTTCTTCTTCAACGAAGTGCACGAATGTTCTGGCTTCTTGCGAAATCACCATTACTGACTCCACGACATTCTGCCTGGCTTCGAGATAGTCGGCAGCGTTGACCGCGCCGGAAGCCCGCTGTTGCCGCATGGTGTCGAACTGTACGAGCGTGCTCCACAATCCAAGCCGCTTTGCGGTGTCCTGCGCTTCGAACGAAAGGGTGTCAAGGGAACGAGCCGATGTTCTTTTCTGCGGCGCCACTTCGTCACCGGGAGAAGGAAGTGACTGAACTTCAGGTCTGAGTTCTTGAGCCAAAGCCGCCATGGGCGCAACCGCCTGCAGGGCAGCCATCATGGTAAGCCCAACCGCGAGTGCAGGTTTTTGAAATCGTTTAAACACTGTGCAAGTTTATAGAAAGTTCTCTCAAATGCTTGATGCTATGAGGGTTTGAGCCACATGTCAACTTTTATTTATATCATCCCATCGCTCGCGTTCTAAAGCGGTTGGTGCCGACTTCGGTTAAAATCATTCGTATGTGCGGGCGCTATACCCTTTACCACTCCTCTAATGAGATCGTCGATCGCTTTCGAACGATGCAAGTCGAGTTCGATCTCGAACAGCGATTCAACATTGCTCCTACGCAGTTAATCGCTGTTGTTGCTGAGAAGGCGGAGGGCGGAGAAACACATCGGCGTCTCGAACCCGTGAAGTGGGGATTGGTGCCTTTCTGGGTAAAGGACATCACCACGTTCAAGCCGTTTTTCAATACTCGCACGGAAACTATTGCAGAGAAGCCGTCTTTTAAAGCAGCATTCACGCGCCGCCGTTGCATCATTCCCTGCAGTGGTTTTTATGAGTGGAAGAAAACAGACGATGGAAAAGGAAAAATTCCGATGTTCATTTCGATGAAGGACGGAGAGCCTTTCGGCATGGCAGGAATTTACGAAACGTGGTCCTCGCCCGATGGCGGTGACCTGACGACGTGCTCGATCATTACGGTCCCTGCCAATCGATTCATGTCGGATATTCACGATCGTATGCCTGCGATCATAACCAGAGAGAATGAAGACGATTGGCTAAATCCGATGGAAGTAAACAATGAACGTTTGCTGCGGATGCTGGCACCATACGATGACAATCTTATGAAAGCGCATCCGGTTTCGTCGATGGTGAATTCTCCGCGCACTGATTCGGTGCGTTTGATAGAAGAATGCTCCATTGAACAAGCACTGGAAAAACCGGTCTCGGCAACCAGGGCAAAAGGCGCGGCGGCCAAAAAACGCGAGCAAGGTTTTGAAGATACCGGACAGTTGAAACTGTTTTGATTTTTTGTTGATATCAAATGTAGTGCCGTCTGAATTTTTGATCGCTGACCATAATCGCTGACCTTTGAGGAATCCCGAACGTGAGAATGACATCTGGAGTGCTGCTGTTCCGTCGCAAACGCAAGGATTTGCACGTGCTCCTGGTTTTCAACGGAAACAGTTGGAGCATTCCCAAGGGCGGGATCGAAAGGCGTGAGTCCAGAAGAAGGACGGCGATTCGTGAGCTGGAGGAAGAAACTTCCATCAAAGCAACCATGCAGTTGGAAGAAATCGGCTACGTGGACAGAGAAAAATTCGAACGCCTCTACTGTTTTCTAGGCTGTGGCGACGGAAAGCCGCGACCGGCAGATGATGCGGAGATTGCTGATTTTTATCCGCTGGATCAGGCTATGAAAATGATCGCAAAGTATCAATTACCTTTGCTTGAAGTTTTGCGCGGATTGAAAGTTTAGAAATTTCAGTCCAACATCTGCAGTTGTTGTTTGATGCCTTCTATCTTGTGTTCCAGGTCGGAAAGCACATCCTTGCAGGCTTGAACCTTCTCCGGCGGCGCTTTCTTGGCGAAATCAGGATTGTCGATAATCTGCCTTTGTTTGGCAATTTCCTTTTCCGTTGCCGCCAATTGTTGCTTCAACTTTTCGCGAGTTTTTTCAACATCAATCGCATCGCCGAGGGGCAGGGCAACCTTGATCGTTCCAACCTTATCCCAGGCGGTGCGTGGTGGCAGAGCGCTCGAGTTGAATTCGACCGTGCCTGCTTTCGCCAGTCGCTTGATGTAGTCGGCATTGGCTTCGAGAAGCTTCTTCTCATCAGTGTTTTCAGCTTGGATAATGACGCTGACTTCGAGTGATGCCGGTACGTTGAATGTTTGTCTGACGTTTCTGACAGAACGGATCACTTTCATGATCAGTCCCATTTCTGCATCGGATTGCTCGTTGAAGAACCGCTCGTCATCACGAGGATATGGTGCGAACATGATTGAGTCGTAATTGTCGAACAATTCTGACTTGGGCGTTCGGCTCCACAATTCGTCCGTAATAAACGGCGCTGTTGGATGCATGGCGCGCATCAAGCCTTCAAAAATGTTATGCAACACGCGCTGAGTCTGTTCTTTCAGCTCCGGCTTGGCGAGCTGAATCTTGGCGATTTCGATGTACCAGTCGCAATAATAATCCCAGGTGAAATCATAAATCTCGCGCGTGGCGTCATGGAAATCGTATTCGTTGTACGCATGGCTGACATTCTTCAACATGCTGTTGAAGCGATGCAATATCCAGCGATCGGCCAGAGTCAGTTTTTCCGGATCAATCGGTGCGGGCGTGTAGCCTTCCAGTTGGGTGAGCACGAACTTGCCGGCGTTCCATAACTTGTTGGCGAAGCGCTTGTATTCATCGAGTTTGTCTTCCTTGAAGCGAACGTCTTGATCGCCCTTGATGCCGACTGAAGCGAACCAGAATCTGTTCGCATCGGCACCGTATTTCTCGATCATGTCCAGAGGATCGACAGCATTGCCCTTTGATTTGGACATGCGTTTGCCGTCCGGAGTCTGGATAACCGGGTGAATAAGCACTTCTTTAAAGGGTATGGTTTTCACGAAGCGCAAGCTGGTGAAAATCATTCTGGCTACCCAGAGATTGATAATTTCGCGCGCTGTGGAAAGAATTGTGGTTGGATAAAATACTTTAAATTCGCGCGACTCTTCCGGCCAACCCAGAGTAGCGAATGGCCAGAGAGCTGATGAAAACCAGGTGTCAAGCACGTCTTCATCTTGCTCCAGCTTTTTAGAATCGCACTTGCTGCATTGTTCTGGTGCGGTTTCATAAGCATCAACGTGTTTGTTTTCGCAAGTCCAAACGGGGATGCGATGACCCCACCACAATTGGCGGCTGATACACCAGTCGCGGATGTTTCTCATCCAATCCAAGTATGTGGATGCATAGCGCTCCGGCACGAATTTGATGCGCTCTTCTTCGACTACTTTGATGGCCGGCTCCGCCAGCTCTTTCATCGAGCAATACCATTGATCGGAAAGATACGGCTCGATGACCGTATGGCACCGCTCGCAGTGCCCGACGCCGTGCTCGTAGTCTTTGATTTCAACCATCAAGCCTTGTTCTTCCAGAGCGGCAACCGCTTCTTTTCTGACGACGAAGCGATCTTTGCGCTGGAATTGTTCCGGAACATATTGATTGGAGCAAAGCTTGCCTTCGCTGTCGATGACGACCGGCGACGGCAGGTTGTGGCGTTGCCCGACTTCCCAGTCGTTGGCGTCGTGAGCCGGTGTGATTTTCAAACAGCCGGTTCCAAAATCACGCTCTACATAGTTGTCCGCGATGACCGGAATCTTGCGATCGGTCAAAGGCAGTTTTACGCTCTTGCCGACGAATTCTTTGTAGCGGTCGTCGGCAGGATGCACGGCAACGGCAACGTCGCCAAGCAGAGTCTCAGGTCTGGTCGTTGCGACCGTCAGGCCACCTGAGCCGTCGGTTAGCGGATATTTAATTAGATAAAGATGACCTTTTACATCTTCGTGCTCGACTTCCAGGTCGGAAAGGCTGGTCAAGCAGCGCGGGCACCAGTTGCAGATGCGGTTGCCTCGATAGATAAATCCATCCTTGTATAGGAGAACGAAAGCTCTATAGATGGCCTTAACGTAATTCTCGTCCATCGTGAAGGCGAGCCGGTCCCAACTGAAGCTGACGCCCAGCCGCCTGTACTGCTGCATGATGGTGTCGCCATATTCTTTGCGCCACTCCCAGACTTTCTCTACAAATTTTTCACGTCCGAGATCGCGGCGATTAATGCCTTCTTTCTTGAGTTTGCGCTCGACAACCATCTGAGTCGAGATGCCGGCATGGTCCGTGCCCGGCTGCCAGAGAACGTTATAACCCTGCATTCTTTTTAAGCGAATCAGTACGTCTTGCAGGGTGCCGTTGAGGGCGTGACCCATGTGGAGGTTGCCGGTGATGTTCGGCGGCGGCAGGGCGCAGGAGAAACAAGGACGATCCCTGACGATGTCAAGATCGAAGACTTCCTTATCAAACCACTCTTTAGTCCACTTCGCCTCGACTTCTTTGGGATTGTAGGCGCCTGTGCCGGGTTCAACCATTGTTGATGCTGAGCTCTTGCTGCTGGGAGTGGACATGTTCGCTCCATGATAAGCGGTGTGATCGGCCGAATAAGCCGACCTTTGGGGGACGAAACATTCGGAAACCTTGATTATATTCAGCCTCTGAGCCCCTCCGCAACCTGCAAAGAGGGATTCTGTGACGCAAAGACACAAACCGAACATATGTAAATGAGGCAGCAAGCCGACTGATGTTAGAATTTGCCGTTGGCGTCAGGCAGGATTTTTGTCTTGACTACGTTTTGGGCAGCACAGTTTTACAGGACCGGCACATGATCTCGAGCAATGATTTTCGACCAGGGGTAACTGTTGTATGGAACAACGGCGTTTGGCAAGTTGTTGAGGCTATGCACGTAAAACCGGGCAAAGGTTCTGCATTCGTCAGAACGAAGATGAGAAACATGGAGACGCAAAACGTTTTGGAAACAACGTTTAGAGCGGGCGAAAAGTTGCCGCAAGCGATTGTTGAAAAGGCTGAAATGAACTTTGTGTACAAAGCCGGCGAAAACTTCGCCCTGATGGATACCGTCAGCTATGAGCAAATCGAGCTGGACGAGAAGACCATCGGCTCCGGAGCTGAATTTTTGAAAGAAGGGTGCGAAGGCATCATAGTTATGCGATTCGACAATCGAGTCATCGGTGTGGACCTGCCGAACACGGTTGAGCTGGAAGTTACCGAAACAGTTCCGGATGAGCGTGGCGACACTTCGTCCGGCGGCGGCAAACCTGCCACTCTTGAAACCGGTGCCACCATACAAGTACCGTTTCACATAAAAGTGGGTGACAAAATCAAAGTCGACACGCGCAACCGTAAATACCTGACACGTGTCTAAGTCTGAGTATTCATCAGATTATTCGGTCGTATGTCGTGGGCACAAGAAATGAAGATAGATCTCAATCAAATTCGTGAACTGCTTTCCGTTGTAAGTCAAACGGACATCACCGAACTTACACTGGAGTTCGGCGATCAAAAAATCACCATCAAAAAGAATGCGATTCAAATCGCGCCGACTTCGATAATTGCCGATTCGCCCATGTCACAATCCGTGGCGCATCATGCGCCCGCCAAGTCGATGTCCTTCGAACCGGCTCCTGCGGCAACACCGGCTCCGCCTGCCAAAGCGGAGGAATCAGTTTCGGCTAATAATGGTTTCGTCGCGGTTACATCGCCGATGGTCGGAACTTTCTATCGCGCCGCTTCACCGACAGCCGCTCCATTCGTGGATATCGGCGATCGCATTGCGATAGGGCAGACCGTCTGCATCATCGAAGCGATGAAGCTTATGAATGATATGCCTGCCGAAGTGTCAGGCAAAATAGTGAAAGTGTGCGTCGATAACGGCACCACCGTTGAATACGGACAAACACTATTCCTGGTCGATCCGAAAGGCTAAACGGGCGAGCAAGAGTGATCGAGAAGGTACTAATTGCGAATCGTGGCGAAATCGCTCTGCGGGTCATAAGGGCTTGCAGAGAATTGAACATTCGCACTGTGGCGGTTTACTCACAAGCCGACGCCGAATCTCTTCACGTCAAGCTTGCCGACGAATCATTTTGCATCGGGCCGCCGCCGTCCAACCGCAGTTATTTGCACATCCCGGCATTGATCTCGACTGCAGTCGTAACCGGCGCTGATGCTATCCACCCCGGTTATGGATTCCTCTCCGAGAATGCGAGCTTCGCGCAGATTTGCGCCGATCACCGCATAAAATTCATCGGTCCGTCCATTACCGCCATCAACTCCATGGGCGACAAAGCATCGGCTCGCGAGACGATGCGGGCAGCCAATGTGCCGGTTGTTCCCGGCAGTCAGGGATTGATTACGAATGACGCCGAAGCTTTCAGGCTGGCGGAGGAAATCGGTTTTCCAGTCATTATCAAAGCAACTGCCGGTGGTGGCGGGCGCGGTATGCGCGTGGCGCAAGATCAAGCGCAATTAGCCACTGCAATTTCGTCTGCACGCAGTGAAGCTTCTGCTGCATTCGGCGACGGCGGCGTCTATGTCGAGAAATATTTGAAACCTATCAGGCACGTTGAAATTCAAGTGCTCGCCGACTCCCATGGCAATTGTGTACACCTTGGTGAGCGCGATTGTTCGGTGCAAAGAAGGCACCAGAAACTTATCGAAGAGGCGCCGAGCCCGGCACTCAGCGCTGAACTTAGACAACAAATGGGCGACGCGGCCGTTAGAGCCGCGCTGCAAATCGGCTATGAAGGCGCAGGCACCGTCGAATT
>JADYYD010000033.1 GCA_020853845.1 Candidatus Melainabacteria bacterium | reverse complement strand
TGAAAAGACTTGGTTCTGCCGGCGGTTTTTGCATGGCGGATGATGGCTCGGCCGCCTGCATTGGAGCGCTTGCAGGGGCACCGCCGATGGCTTGCGAGCCCATATTGGAGCGGGTATTGCTCGCAATCTTGCTCTCAGCCATGCCCTCTTCCATTGCTGAATCGGCACCGGCTGCGCTGAATTTGTCGTATTCGGTGATCAACGGATTGGTGGAAATTACTTTCTGTTTTTCATTTCTAAATGCGCCGCTTTGCGAGTGCCGTTCGTCCGCCATGATGGCTCCACGAGCAGGACTGCTGCTGTTTCCGCCGCCGCCTGGTGCTGCTTGCGGTCTCGGTGCCTGCGCGATGCGCTGCGCGTCTTCCAACTTTTTGGCAATGTCGAACAGGGGCGCGATTGTTTGAGAGAGTGGCTTCACACCAGCCGGCATCGGTCTTTCCGCCGACGCAGACTCTTTGACGTTGCCGTAATTGGTGACATAAGCATTGCCGTCCCCTGCCTGCGGCGCCAAAGATCTGGCAGCCATCTTGCCCATCACCCGGTTGATGTCGGCTCCCATGTTTGTAGACGGCAAGCCGGAGCTTCGCATCGGCGCCGAATCTTTAAGCAAGGAGCTTTGCTTTTTGGCCGGTGATGGCGCGGCATAACCGAATCCTTTGGCAGAACTCTCTTCTTGAAAGCGCGTTCTGCCGCCATAGGACGCCTCTGCCGGTTGAGCCATTGCCAGAGTCGAGCGCCTCTTGCTATCCGCTTTCGCCTTGTTTGCGTTTTCTTTAGGACGAATGGCCAGAAGCTGATCGGTCGCTCCTTGTATAGATTCCGGCTTATTTAGCGTGGGCGCGTATTTAAAAGATTGCTGGTTGTAAGTCATGGCAATCTGCGGCAGGTTGCGCATACGGCTGAGAATATCTTCCAGCAATTTCACACCGGCGTGAGGAGGCGAAATGCGGCCGCGATGAACAGCCACTTTCGTTATGGGAAGAGCCTTTTGAGGGGCGGCACCGGCGATAGTAGCAATCGACAGGGAAAGAGCAAACAGCATTGCTGCTCCTCTGGTGAATGTTCTCAATCTCGATTTGGATATATGAAGGTTGCTCATTTCCCTGTCCTCGGCATTACGTGCCGGCTTTTGTTTCCTGGGCCAGCTTGGTTTCCCAGTCGTCCAGCTCCGACTGATTGATAAGTCCGCGCTTTGTCGATAAGAAGACGGCGCGGCATCTCTGGTTGAATTCGGTGTCGTGCGATTCACCGCGCCCCGGTATACCCAGTTTGGCATACAGGGACTTCAGTCGGCTCTGCACCGCCTTTTCTGTTAAGTACAATCGTTTGGCTATCGCGTGGTCGGTCATGCCGAGTGCGATACAGACCAGAGCTTCGTATTCGGCGGTGGTTAAGTTGGTAGCTCTGTTTTGGGTCCGTTGAATGACGCGCGCGATACCGGGGTGGATCCAGCAGTCGCCGGACAGGACCGCGCGGGTCGCTTCCACTACCTGCTCGTTGGAGGCGTTTTTCAAAACATATCCAAACACGCCATTGGGCGGCACTACCTTCCAGAGCTGGCGGACATACACTTCGTCCGAAAAGTTGGAAAGCATGATGATGCCTGTGTTGGGCAGAGCGTTCAAAATTTGCTCGGCAGCCTTGATGCCCGACAGGTGCGGCATTTTGATATCCAGGAATACCAGAGGCGGCTTCAGCTTCAAAGCCTGATCTACAGCCTGCTGCCCGTCATGGGCTTCTTCAATCGGTCCATTGTCCGCGAAGTTCTCTTTCAGCAAGCTTTTCAGCCAGTTGCGATCTCTTTCTTCATCATCGGCGATGAGTATCATGTTGCATCCACCTTTCTTACTTGGTTTTCGTCCATGTTTATCTTAAGGCTCAATTCAGTGCCTGAGGAAAACTTGACAGGCTTTTTCCACTCAACCTGAGCGCCTATTAATTGAGCGCGTTGGCGAATATTGAGCAGCCCGTGTGAATCCTTGCGGATCAATTTCGGGTCGATGCCTCTGCCGTTGTCTGAAACGGCGATTGTGAGATGCTGATCGATTTTCTCTATTTTCAGCTCGACGATGGATGCTTTGGAATGTTTCCCGACATTATTGAGAGCTTCCTGCACGATGCGATAAAGCTGCAGCTTTGTGAAGTTGGTGATTTGATAATCGTCCGACCCGTCGCCGTCCAGGAAATTTCCTTCTATCTGGTGGTCGCGCGTCAATATGGAAAGCAAATTCTCCAGCGCCGATTTGAAACCCATGGTTTCTAGAACAGAAGGATGAAGATCGTTGATCACTCTGCGCATTTCTATAACAGCCTGGTCGAGTTTCTCGCGCATTTCCCGCGGCACCGGATTGTCCTGCAAATCGCCGGCCAGGCGATCGGCCATGCGCGCTACTGCGGACAATGCCGGCAGTGTTTCGTCGTGCAAATCTTCCGCGATGCGCTGTCTTTCTTCTTCCGCGCGCACCTGCATCGACTCTCTTGCCTGGGCGAGTTCTTTGTTGCGCTGCCTTAAATCCGTATCCAGATATATGAATGTGCCCAGCGAGAAACCGAGAGTCAGCACTGCCAGTGGTGGCACGACCGGCAGGGCGATGTGAAACCCTTCGAAAAGAATTTGAGCCATGCCCACAAGCACCATCCCGGAAGTAAGGTAGGTGGCGGTTCTCGTGCTGAGCGGCAAAATGGAAGCGACGGCACCGAATGCAGCTCCCAAAAGCAGCAGCAAGTGGTGGGCGATATTTTTCGGGAAACTGTAAATGACCTGATTATCCAAGAGCGTTTGAATAGCATCGGCGTGCATCACCACATCGGGCACGTTGTCTTCTAATGGGGTCCGCCTCTTGAGCGGCTCCTGCTGCCGCTCTGTAAAAGAACAGCCAAGAAGAACAATGCGATCTTTGAACTTCGATGCGTCGAAATCGGTTTCCAGAACATCCCTCAGTGAAACCGACGGATACTGGATGCGGCGGAAATTTATATACGCCGGTTGGTCGGAGCGGAAATTCAAATATTGCGTGGTCGGTCCGACCCCTTTTATCTGGCGGTGCAAATCGATCACCGCTTCAGTCAGTGACGGTACGGGAGCAGCGCTCACCGAGGTCGTATCGATGTCCCCTTGCGAATCTCTGTAATTGACTGGCAGCCTGCAAACCAGTCCGTTGTTCTCGCGGATCAGCTCGTCATATCCGTAAGCACGGACATTATTCATGATGGAGCGACTGGGCAAATCAGTGCTGCCTTCCAGGCTGCCGAAAAGTCCAATCACTACATTATTGTATTTGCGCATTACTCCTATCAATTCAGGATTGGCGGCGCCGCGCAGGTCGAGGTCGACAACGACGATAGCCGGATTTCCCTTCTCTATGTTTTCTATAGCTTCCGCCAGAACTTTCTGCGCGTGATCGTCATTGAAGCGGGCGATGCCGATGTCGAACTGCGAGAGATCATCGAAATCTACGATGCTGATGTCGCGCGACTCTACGGGCCGCTGGATGGCGGAGGTCAATTTCTGTGAAACTCGGTAACGCCACTCCAACATGCTCAATTCCATGCTTTCCAATACTGTGGACTCGGCGAGAAACAATGTGGCTACACATCCGGCCAGGGCTCCCCAGAACAATCTCTGAAACAGAAGGCTGTCTCGTCCATGAATCCACATGGACGGCAATAGCAGCCGTTTTATAGATGCGAGTAGCACCCTCATCCTGGTCCCCGAAAAAAGCAGTTTCACCTGCTCCAACTGTAGTCTAGCGCGGTCGTTTCGGCAATTGGCTGGGGTAAACCCCGGATATGCGGCGCTCTTCCTCCTTGCATCCGCCTCTCCTTCTTTCCCCCTTGCGCTCGGGATGTCCTGAAAACCCACTAAATGAGTTGGCATATGCCGGATTGCCTTCCGGGTTTACCCCAGAGGGATATGCATCTTCTTCCCAAAGACTTGAGTTGGCGCAGCCGTTAGCCTGAATGTATGCGCCGCGCAATAGCGCAGCCGGCAATTTTGATGAGGTAATGGATATGAAGCGTTTGGCTCTAGCATCTATGCTGGCAGTGGGTTTGGGCTTGCTGCCGTTACAACAATCCCGGGCATCCGGCTTTATTGTTGTAGATCCGTCATTCGGCGGCGGCGTCGGCATTATGCCGATGCCTATTAATGTTACGCCCATCCGGCCTGGTGTTCCTGTGCGCCCCGGCGTTCCTGTATCACCTATCCGTCCCGTTCGGCCTGTAGTGCCTGCCACTCCCAATCGGCCGATTTTAAAGGGCGGCGTTTCTTTCGGTTTGCATCTCGAGTCGGAAGCTATCAAAGTGGATGTGACGGATCAGGTGGCGAAAACCTATATCGTCCAGACGTTCAAGAACGACACCGATCGCAATCTTGCCGGTACTTATTTATTTCCGCTTCCCGAGGACACCACATTCAGTTCCTTCTCTCTTCATATTGACGGCAAGCCGGTGGAAGGAAAAATTCTGGAAGCTGCAGAAGCGCGCCAGCAGTACGAAACAATCGTGCGCCAGATGGTGGACCCGGGCTTGCTTGAATATGCCGATCATAAAACAGTACGAGCGCGAATTTTTCCGATTCCGGCTCACGGAACCAAGAAGGTCGAATTGGAATACACGCAATTGTTGAAAGCGGAAAACGGTCTGCTCAAATACTCTTTTCCGCTCAAATCAAAGAGCGGCGACGATGCTGTCGAGGAAGTTAAAATCGACATGAAGCTGCAGTCCAAACAAGGACTGCGAACGATATGGTCGCCCACGCATGTAATCAGCTCCTCAAGAAGCAATGACAGCCAGGCTAAAGTTTCCTTTCTCGGCAAGGGAATGGTGCCGGACAAAGACTTTCTTCTTTATTACAGCGTTTCCGACAAAGCGATGGCAGGCAATGTGCTGACTCACAAGGCGGTGGGCGAGGACGGATATTTTCTCCTGACTTTGTCACCGCCCATGAAGACCGAGCAAGTTATCGCCAAAGACATCGTGCTGGTCGCCGACACTTCCGGCTCCATGCAGGGCGAGAAGATGGAACAGCTTCGCAAAGCGCTCAAATATGTAGTAAATGCGCTCAATCCGGCGGACAAATTTTCCATCGTTCAGTTCAACACCGACGCTGAGGCGCTCAAATCTCAATTGATGCAGGCAACTCCCGAGAACAAAAAGCTTGCTGTCGAGTTTATCAACGATCTGGATGCGCGAGGCGGGACCAATATTGGAGACGCTCTTTCGATGGGCACTACGATGCTCAATCAAACAACCGAGCGTCCCGGATTTCTCGTCATGATGACCGATGGTGAACCGACTGTCGGGGATACCGACGTCAACAGTCTGCTCAAAAAAGTAAAATCGAAACGCGATATTCGCGTCTTCGACTTCGGTGTCGGAAATGACCTGGACACGCGCCTTCTCAATCGCCTGGCCGAAGACAATCACGGCACTGCGCAGTACGTTTCTCCTGATGAAAATATCGAAACCGCGCTTTCGAGCTTCTATCAGAAAATCAAAAGTCCTGTGCTCAGTGATGTGACCATCACATATGAAGGCGTGCAAGTAAGGGACATTTATCCGCGCTCCGTCAAAGATATTTTCCAGGGCTCGCAAGTGCTTCTTCTGGGCAAATACAAAGGCGGCGGCAATGCGAAAGTGAACGTGACGGGCAAGGTCAATGGTGTCGCCAAATCATTTAGTTTCCCGCTCTCATTTGCCGTGCAAGAGGCGGCCCATACATATCTGCCGCGGCTCTGGGCGATGCGCCGCATCGGCTATTTGACCGAAGTAGCAAAAGCCAACGGCGACAATCGCGAAGTGGTCGATGAAATTGTGGCGCTGTCTAAAAAGCACGGAATTATTTCAGCATACACTTCTTTTCTGGCTACCGACCCCAACGAAGGTCGCCGGCTGGCGCAGCCGACCATGCGCGTGCGTGCGCCCGGTATCAGTATGCGACGCAACACCAGAGCGGAACTTCCCGAGCCTATGGCTATGCCTGCGCCTGCAGCCGGTGCTCCTGCCGATGAGTTCCGCTCCGCAGGCAAAGGTTTTGTCGCATCGCACTTGATGGGCAAGAAAGCGGAATTCAGTTCGTCTCTAAGGCAGCAACTGGCAGCGGCACCGTATTCTGGGGCGCTGGCCGTGGCAAGAGAGAAAGAGATAAACAAACTGAAGACGAAGGACGTGGTGCAAGAACGCGAAGGAAAAGCGTCAGGAGTTAAATGGATAGAAGGAAAAACATTCTATCTGCGCGACGGATTCTGGACGGACAGCGCGGTTTTGGAAGGAACACATCCCAAGGAGGAAGTAATAGAATTCGGCTCGGCCAAATACTTCGAGCTTGTGAGAAAACATCCCGGCGTAACGAAGTTTCTCGGTGCCGGTGCGAAAGTGATAGTCCTTTTCGAAGGGCGCTGTTTGAAAATCGTTGCACCGTAAATGGTGGCGCGATAACAGCTCGAGTTTAATAGAGCAAGGAAGTGCAGGCGAAAGCCTGCGTTTCTTTTGCTTTGTTATAAGCCCGGTTGGAAG
>JADYYD010000032.1 GCA_020853845.1 Candidatus Melainabacteria bacterium | reverse complement strand
TCTTGCGAATTGCAATAATAGGATTGAGATATGAACAGAAAAGATCCGAGAGCACAGCTTTCGGATCTTCTGAGATGCCTCGCGCCGCGCCGTCGACATCTCGACAGCTCGCATTATTTGAACTACGCGGCTCCGCCTGCCATCGCAGGCGAAAGCGTATGCGGGAAAGAATGCAGTTTCTGCGAGCTCTCTGCCTGTGCATTGGCGAGTGCGTCTTGCAGGTCGGCACCTGTGCGTTTGCAGTATGAAACGACTGAGAGCGCTTGCTCCCATTTGACCTTTCCGCTCTCCAGCAGTGTCACGCATCGTGCGCAGTCACGCATCAATTGTGGTGAAAGAATTTGATCCTGCGCGAGCGCCTGAAGAATGTCTTCGGCATCGCCGCTGTAAATTCCTCCTGCATGGCTGATGTCGTCCTGGCTGACAGCGCCGGACTGCACGAGAAGTGAGAGCATTTTGTTTTTCAATTGACCAAGCTCTTTCATCAGATCTTCCAGAGGAAGGTTCAGGTTGTGCACTTGGCGCAGCAATTCGAATGACTGATTGACAGAAACCACCGCGTTCTCGATCATCGATTGCAATTTGAGAGCGGCGCGTAAGACTAAAGCTGAAACCAGCCCGGTTTCGTGAAAAACTTGCCCAATCGGTTTGCATGTTTCCAAACCGACTTCCGCGGCATTGATGGCATCGAACTCAGCTATCAACCCCGCCCCCGCCAGTAGTGCCCCCAGCTTTGGGCGCGTTTCCTCTTTTCGCTCTTCCATGCCGACCGACTTCAGGGCTTCCTCAAAAGTCATTTTGTCGAAAGCGCAATGCCTGAGCGCGTCGGCGGCGGACTGCAGGAGCAGCTCCTGATCGCGCACCATGCGCAAAAGCTCGACGGAAGAGTCCAAAATCGGCAGAGAAATAATTTGGGTGAGCAGCAAAACTCTGCCCAAAGTCAGTCCGCAATCACGAGCCTGATCCATCGCCACGGCGAGCTGAAACTCGCTGACGAGGCGGGCTGCCAGAAGAATTTCTCCGAGCAGGTTGGGGTTGACCACCGAAATGGCCTGCATGATTGTGCTTTCCAGCGCGGCGTTAAATGGAAGGCAATTATCGTATGCATACTTCAATGCATACGCTGCCTGATCGGGAGTGAGCACGCCCGATTCCACCTCCGTCACTGCCTCGAGCGCGGCGCGCAAATCAGCATCGGCAAGATACCCCGCGGTAACGAGAACACGGCCCATCTCGTCCGCATCTCTGTCGCTGCAAGTGTAGGTTTCAGAAACTACTTCAACGTCGACGATACCGGCAGTGGTGATAACTTGCCCTAGCAAAGACGCTCGTTTTATTCTTTTATGATCGCTGTACATACTTACTTATCACCAAATACGCGCTCAGAGGTAACGCGGCTCATTTCAGGAACGTCTCACGACCTTCCTTCTATTTGTATTTGGAGTCTTAGCTGACCGAATTTCGAGCTGAATGTTTTCCGATTTTTCTAAGCTGCAAAAAAGGCCAATGCGACGACTCTGGTCGGGGGTGACGCCATCAATGGTTGTCGCCAGTTCTAGTAATTTAAAATCGGGTTTGCGCGCCAAGCCATAAGCGCTGTGAATTCCTAATATGCGCGTGTGAAAGGTCGATGTCAAGCAATTGCTTTCGTAGAAATACTTAGAAGAGCGTAATAGACCTTGCGGGGCAAGCGTTTGCCGCCTCGCCTTCCGGCAGCGCTTAACACTTCTATGGATACAGAAATTTAGAACTGTATCCGATCATCTGATCTAGTTGGCGGGCAGCGGCTGTTTGTAGCAAACGCGGCGAGAGCGATGATCGAGCCAGACAAGCGTGTATTTCAAGTTGGCGAAATCCACACGGAATGAGAGCTTGAGCTGCTTCAACGAATTCGGCTCAACATGGAAGAGAAATTCCGTATCTTCATCCAAACCGGCGACGAGTGGATGCTTATTGCCTTCGCTGTCGAGCAGGTAGCAATCTATAGATTCGAGCGTTTGCTCGGTGTTGTTGTCGATTGAGACATTGAGCGTTTTTATGTGAGCGCCGCCGGCGAGGTTGTCTTTCTTGGTCTTGACCTTATTGATCGTGATATCGAGCCCTTCGAGACTATAGGACCTGGCTTTGACCTTCGGCTCGACTGCGGCCGGCATGAGCAAATCGCTGTCGATTGCCATGTTCAGATCATCGCCCGGCTCGAGCACGGCTTTCGGACCCTTTTCCCAGGCCGCATACCCGCCGGCGATCAAGGCTCCGGCGGCAGCACCGACCGCCAGGTTCATCCCTTTGGTTTCTGCTGTTCCTTTCATGCCGCCGGTCAATTGATAGGCCACGAGCGTGCCGACAATGGCGCCGCCGGCAGCGTGCGACAAGATACGCCCGGTGCCGGCCAGCTTCGATTTGGTCGTGGAATGTTTGAAATTGTCCGCTTCGACTGCGAAGGCGAACCGCCTGCCGTCCGGTGTTTTCAATGAATCGAATGAAATTTCCAGCCAGCCTTTTCTATAGAAGCGGCGTGGGTCGTGTATTCGTGACACCTTTCCGTGAAAAACGGTGCCTTCGGGAATGACTTTGTGATCGTCTATGTAGATATCTTCTGAAGTTTTCGCGCAGATGACATCGTTCAACTGAGCGGGAAGAAGATTGCCGTCCATATCCCGGTCGAGAAGCCTCAGTCCGTTGGTCGGAACTTGCGTCAGCTTCAATTTGAAAGGCGTGCCTTTTGGCACCGTGTATGTCGCGCTTCCTTTCAAAACCGTGCCCGGAGCAATGTCACCGCCGGCAGTGGCGGGGGCGGCGCGACGAGGGGCGGCACCACGCGTGGTGCCTTGATCATAGCTGCTGCCTTCTTGTGCCTGAACGGCAGGTGACAGCAGCGACAGCGATAAAGCCGCAGCGGACATCAATGTGATCCCATTTCGGACAGTTGTTCTTCTGGTCAGCAAATTCACTGGAATCTCCCAATCGGCTTCGCCAATCTAACTTGCTAAGTATAGCGAGCGCTTCGGTTTGCCAACAGGTTGAGAAGTTTATCTTGAAAATTGCAACGCGAACGCTAGAAGCACCACCAGGCAAGGCTTTGCCGGTTGCGGTCCTTCACGGTTTTGCGGCTGATTCGTGTTTCTGTCCGGTATTTTTCTTCTTGACAAATTGCGCGTACAGTCTTGCCATCGTCGCTTTATCTCGTTTTGTAAGCACCGGCCATACAGTTGAAGTGTCGACTGTAAAAAACATCACATCGTGATTGTTGTTTGAGTGCCCTTGCAAGCCCAGTACATGCCCGACTTCATGCAGGCAAGCTTTTTTCAAATCGTCGTCGCTGAGATGACCGTCTTCCAAAAACGGCTTCGTCAGTATTTTGAGTGTTGCCCTCAAAATATTGTTGCCTTTAGCTATGATGCGCGCCGAACCTCTTTCGCCCTGAGTGCCGGAAACAGTCACTTCTTGAGGGTTGCACGTCCAACTGCAAAAGACGTCTGCTCCATTCTGACTGGGCACGCGCGCCACAGAAATATGATTGCCGGCGGCTTTACACCACTCATGAAAAGCATCCATTAAAACATCGTCGAAGCGCTCCGAATAACCCTGCACATCGTGACCGGGCTCGATGTAAATGCGCAGCGGCATGCGCTCGGCTGCCCAGCGATAGACGCCCTCTTTCGATATGCTCGAATAATAGTCCGGTCCGTGCGGGTCCGATTCAACTTTGCCCAGTGACTTTTTGAGCGCCTCGACGATATCTTCTACCTGCTTAGCCTGGCTGGATTTCGGGTTTTCCTCGAGATACTTTCCGTACCACCTGATGGCATTCTCGTGGTCCCCGACGCTCTGATAACAGCCCGCCAGATTGAGAATCGCCTCCGGCATGGAGGCGCTTAATTTGAGAGCTGTTTCGAATTCTCCGATGGCCTTGTTTATGTTGCCGGAATTCTGATAGGCAAGACCCAGGTTGCAATGAATGCCGGCCGAACGGGGCGCCATGTAAGCGGCTTTCTCCAGGCAGGCGCGGGCTTCGTAAGCGCGATTTTTCTTGAGCAATTCGACGCCTTCGGCGAAAAGCTGCCGAACCGTCTGTTCCGAATCTTTGTCCAGCGGTTGTTTGCTCAGCTCCTCCGCGGGCTCGAGATGCTCTTTCTCCTTGGTCGGCGGCTTAGGCAAGGCATCATGAGAGTTTTTGACCTCGCCTTTGGCAAATGAAATGGGGGCGGGAACAGGCGCGGCAACAGGGGCGGGAACAGGCGAGGGCGAAACTTCCGGAGGCTCGACGCCGGCAGATTTTGGGGCTGGAACTTGTTTGGGTGCTGAAGCGGGCGCGGCCAGGCAAATGGAAACGGCAGAAATCAGTGCCAGCGAATTTGCCGTCAACTGAGCGGCAAGCAGCCGCCGCCGCGGCGACAGTCGAGATAAGAGTCTAGATAAGCAATGTATACCGGCTTCGGGTAACACTTCTGGTTTCCTGAGGTAAAGACAGTTTAGCTTCCACCCAGCCGGATCAGGCAACACAATAGTTATCTGCCGGATTTTATTTCAATAAAAGTGGTAAGAAAGTTTTTGTAGGGTATTTTTTGTTAGCCCTGCGGCGGTGAGTCAACCCGAGGATTTTGCCCGTGCTTGAGGTTTCGGAGCCTATTACAGAACAACTGGCGCCTGCGGAATTGCAGGAAAACACGCTGGTGCTCAAGTTTGGACCGGATCTTCTCTCTGAGCTTCAAGGGTTGCTCGAGGGCAAACACCTCTTCGACGCCATCCTCATCGACGTCACCCAGTGCGGCTTTCTCTTCACTGCCGAGGTGATTATCGAGGCGGCGCAAATCGCCAAAAACCTTCTGCAGATGCAGGGCGCAATGGTTTTTCTCAAGTTGGACAAAGCTGTCGCCATCGTTCGCGACTCGCTGACCGGCATTTTGAGCCTGCATATTTTCGAGAGCCATGCTGAGCTGTTCGACCATTCTCCCTCTCTGGCTCGTCACATCAAGCACGCTCTCGGGCATTCCGGTGAGCTTATCGAGGAGAGCACCGATCTGTCTCAGCAGGTGCTGATGACTGCAATTCCGGTTTTAACTACTCTGGGCATCAAGCTGAAAGCCGGGCTGGACGGCAGTAAGCGAAGAAATTTGGTGCTGTGCACGATTGACAGTTACTCCCAATTGAATGCGCTCTGCCACCGATTGGTCGACCAGGAACGGCTGACGATGGAAGAATTGATGGATGAGCTGCGTTCGCTCGAACAGGCGAAAGCGATTTATCCGCTTTTTGCCAAAATTCCGTTTTTGGTCAACTGTTTCAAAAACAAGACCCCGTTTGGTTTAAAAGACTATCTGGTGGCCGCAAAACTGATGAGTCAGGAAGCGGTCGACGATTTGCTTGCCGAATCCCAGACTTTGCCGGCGCGCGAGAGGATCAACATCGGTGCTCTGGCGGTCAAGAAGGGCTTGATTAGCGGCAGACAGCTTGCCGTTGCCATGCAGGACCAGTCGTTTTACGGACAAAAGCCGGATTCCGAAGACGTGAAAGCTGTCTTGAAGCGAACATCCGACGACACTCAGATGCAGGCACTGGTCGGTCACCTGGGCAATACGGAAGCGTCCAACCTCCTGCAAAACATCGCGCAGAACCGCGATACCGGTGTTCTTTCGGTCGAATATCGCGACCTGACATTCAAGGCTCATTACGATCTGGGCAAAATCACGCACGCCAAAGTCGGCAAGATTGAAGGCAATAAAGCTATCGTCGAGTTTTGCTCGGCTTGGAAAGACGGCATCTTCGTGTTTATAAAACGGCAGCCGCCGCCCGACTTGGCGAAAGACAGTTGCAAATTGACCAAGGTTTTGGACAAGCTTTTGCTTGATGCTGCGCTGGCGCGCGACCATGCAGATGTAGTCATCGCCAAGCTTCCCAAAGGTTTGAATTCGGTGCTCGAGCAGTGTCCGGACGACAAAGATTTGCTCAAGGGTCCTGTCGACAACCTGATCGACCCCAAAGAAGAGCAACCGATTTCCAATCGTGAGCTGTCATACATGAACAAAATCTGGAAAGTTTGCGATGGTCTCACACCTTTGCAACAGCTCGTGCAAAACATCGGCGATATGGTTTGTGCAGACGCTTGCCGCGCGGTTGATTTGCTCCTGCATTTCGAATTGATCAATGTTCCAACTTCGGACGTCAACGTACCTCTCAACAACTTCCAGACCTTGCTCAGAAAAATCACCGAGAAAATCGGCAAAGAACGCAGCTCGGCATTTTTGCGCCTGGCGCTGCGCGACACAATCGGTTATTCGGGCAGGGCGCGTATGTACGTGATGTCGTCCAGCGCCGAGGTCGGCATCGATATGGTTGCGGCGAAAGCAACAGGCACGTCGCTTTCGACGGTAGTCAAGGATTTGGAGAACTGGCAGGTCAAATACATCGAATATGTCAGCCAGGAGTTGGACAGCAACATCCTTCTGGGAATCATTCGAGAGATTCATCCCAATCCGTGATGCTGAGACGTAGAAAAGCGTAGAAAAAAGACTCTAACTGCTGTAAAAACATATTCTTGTATAAGCCCTTTCTCTTTCTATGGAGAGACGAAGCATGCGCGTTTTGAAGAGGCATGAATTTTGCCTTTCACTTTCCTTGTCGATACTTGCAACTGCCTGCGCCTTGCCTCTTGGAGTTGCAGCGCAGAATGCTTCCGCGTCACAGGATGATGTGAAGGCGATTGCTCAAGCCACCGAGAAGTCCGAGAGGGGCGAGCGGGTGGGTCGCCTGTCGATGCCGCAATTGCGGTCGGCGGCGCTGCCGAGCCCGGCGCTGAGAGTGCGCGTGGCGGTTGCGCAAAACACACGCACGCCCAAAGAAATTTTGACCAAACTGTCGAAGGACGAAAGTCTGATGGTGCGTCAGGCGGTCGCGCAAAACCCGTCCACTCCGCCGGAAGTTATCGATCAACTGGCGCAGACATCCGACGAGATGATCTTCGAGGCGCTGCTGCGCAACTCGCGAATGCCTGAGACAGTCACTTTGACGAAGTTGACTAAAGCCGGCATTCCCAAGGTTTTGGAAACCATCGGCTCCAATCCGAGAACGCCCCCGGATGTTTTGCATGGGCTGGTAATGGGTCCTGTGCATACGGAATTTTTGCTTCTTTCTCTGGCACGCAATCCCAATGCGCCACCGGATGTGGTGATGCGCCTGTGCAAGATTGGCGATCGTCTGGTTCGCACTTTTCTCTCGCGCCAACCGAATCTTTCCAAAGAAGCTATCGCAATTCTCTCTCAGGACGGCGATCTCGGCGTGCGAGCGTTCGTCGCCATCAACACCGCGGCACCTGCGGATGTGCTGGAAGCTTTGTCGAAGGACAACAATTTCGTAGTCCGGCAAGCGGTAGCAGGCAATGCCAATACGTCGCCTCTGATTCTGGACAAGCTGAGCAAAGATGACAAAGCCGAAGTAAGAGCGGCGGCGGCACTCTGTCCCAAGTGCCCCAGCGGAACTTTGGCGAATCTGTCGAAAGACCAGGACGACAATGTGAGAATCGCCGTTGCCTCCAATCGAACTACACCGCCGGCGGTGCTGGCCGAACTGGCCAAGGACAAACATCCGGGTGTGCGGGCAGCGGTGGCCGTCAATCCTTTGATTGGCAAAGACGCTTTGAGCGCGCTTTGTGCGGATTCTACAATAGCCGTAGCTCAAGTTGTCGCTGCAAGACCTGATATTAGTGCTGATTCGTTTGCAAAATTGGCCAAAGACAGGTCGCCGATGGTGCGCACGATTGTTGCAATGAATCCGAATTTGCCAAAGGAGATGGCCGTTATTCTGGCTAAAGACGAAGTGCCGAGCGTCCGAGCCGCCATCGCCTCGAATGCTGCGATACTGGCTGCTGCCGAAGGCGCACAGTCAGCAGATTTGGAACCTGTTTTTGCAAAACTCGGCCAGGACAATGACGAATTCGTTCGCCAGTCTCTGGCGGGAAATGCTCGAGCGCCTAAGCAAAGTCTTTCGTCGCTCTCGCACGATCAGTGCTCGTCTGTTCTGCGCAGCCTGGCGCTGAATCCGCAAGTACCCGATCAAACGTTGCTCGTTTTGGCACAGTCCGCCGAGCCTGCCGTTCGCCATGAATTGCTCAACAGAGCCAACGCCGGTCGAGACGTTCTTCTCAAATTGGCTGAAGATGCCGATGTCGAGTTGAAGCGCCGTCTTGCCGGCAATCCGCAAGTGCCGGAAGATGTGGTGGCAAAATTGGC
>JADYYD010000031.1 GCA_020853845.1 Candidatus Melainabacteria bacterium | reverse complement strand
GAGCATTCATATTGAAGTCGAAAAACACTTTGCCTGTGCGTTTTTTTACTGCCCATTCGACAGTAACATCTTGCGGACGCATCTTCGCCACATGAGAAGCGATGGTGCCGATTAACTGGCGAACCGCGTCATTGTCGACATTGCGAATGATTGGTATATAGATGTGCAAGCCGGTTTTGCCCGAAGTTTTGAGAAACGCATTCAAGCCAAGATTGTCCAGCATTTCTTTCAGCAGATGCGCTAATTGTCTTGTCTTTGCAAAACCCTGCCTGTGCAGCTCAGGCTCAGCATTAGCAGCTTCCTTGCCGCTGTAGAGATAAGGATCCAGATCCAGCACCATAAAGTCGGGGAAGTTTAAAATCGAGCTTTCGATATTGCTTATCGATCCGGTGAGTTTTTTCGAGAGTTTCGCACCATCAGGCTCCGGATCTATTCTTCCATGCACCGAGTGCAACTCAAGAGAAGCAAGTTGTCCGCACCAGATGAGCGTAGCGAGATTATTGCAGAGCAGATATTCTTCGTCTTTGTCGGCATGCTCGGAAAAGTATTCGACAGTTTCGACAAACTCAGGCAAACCTTGCGACCAGTGTTTCTGGAAAAACTTCTGACCTTGCGCTCCATCCGGATATCTGATCAAAGTAAACGGTCTGCCGTGAATCTGCCGCAAAAAAGGCTCCGACGCCTGGATCAGGTAGTTTATATAATCACGCTTAGTGCCGGCAGGCGTGCCTCGTTTTCCTGGAAACAGTATTTTGTTCAAGCTGGAAAGTTTGATGGAGCTGCCTTCGACTTCCAGCACCATATCGTCTTCGTCATTGTTCAACTGCTCGAGTAACGACTTACGCAGCTCTTCTGCCTTATCTACTTTTCTCGTTTTTCTCTTGCGATTAATTGACACGACTTTTGCCGGCTTTGTAGTTTTGGCGGAAGATTTCTTAGCTGGCTGACCCACTGATGATACCTCTGAAATTGGGATTACAACATCCGGCTTCATGCCGTCTGATTTTCTATTGGCGCGAACCTGCAGAAACACCGGCAGGTTCAATGACTTGTCCATCGTCCACTCGGCATACTTGATCTCGACAATCATTTCCGGCGTTACCCAGGCGGCAATGGATTTTGCCATCGGTCTTACTGAAAATGGGCATTCGCTCGTTTTATGCGGCTCCATCAATCTGAACAACTTCTGCCTGGTGATTTCATTAAATCCTGTGCCTACTGAGCCAGCGTAGACAATCTGACCAGATTCGTTATAGACACCTAAAATCAGCGCGCCGAATGAATCAGTGCGCCCATCATTTGCTTCCGTGTATCCGCAAACTAGAAACTCCGTTGTGCGTGTTGCCACTAGTTTCAACCACGCATCAGTGCGCTCTCCAGGAAGGTATTTGCTATCGGCCCGTTTAGCTATGACTCCTTCCATTCCGTCAGCAAGACACGCCAAAAATGCGCGATTTCCGTCGGGACCAAGGTCCTGGACGCATCTTGTTTTTTCTGTCTCAAAGAAATTCTTTTCAAGCAAAGCTCTCCTTTGCAAGAAAGTGTTTTTCATCGTATTTTTCTTCTGAAAAGACAATATATCGAATGCATAAAAGCAGATGCTCGCTTGTCCGGCAGCTCCTCTTGAGCCTGCCGTCTTCTGCAACAACCGGAATGACACGCGACCGCTTTCATCGGTGGCGACGATTTCGCCATCAATAATCATGTCTTCATTTTCTGAAAGCGCGGTAACCAAATCGGGATAGCGCTTCGTAAGGTCCAGCCCTTTTCTCGAAATTATTTTCGCTTCGTGGTTTTCAATGTAAGCCATTGCCCGAATGCCATCGAGCTTCGGCTCGAAAATCCATCCTTCTTTAGAAAATGGTTCTGCAGCTACAGAAGCCAGCATTGGCTGAATCGGAACGAAAGTTTTTTTATTGCGCGCAGTACCTTCGCTTACGCTGTCTGTCGCTTTTGCGTTACTGGCGCGAGTCTTGCGCTTGGTACCGGAATCGGTGCTCTCAGACGCGCGGCGGGGTTTTCTCGGCTTTTTCAACATATCTCAATTGCCTGAACCTGAACTTTGCTAATACCCACCTTGATTAGCTTTCGGAAAGACGCCTCGGAATGCGAGTAGTTCCAGCAGTAAAACTCGGTTAAAAAAGCAAAATGGGAACTCGTCAAAGGCACCCCCGTCAGACCAGTGAGTTTCCAGGAGAATTAAAGATGCCGCGAGCAATGTGGAGTGGAGTTATCGGCTTTGGAATGGTCAGCATTCCCATTAAGTTGTACGCCGCGACAGAAAACCGCAATGTCTCGTTTCACCAGCTACACGCCGTTTGCCAAACGCGTATCAAAGAAGTGCGCTGGTGCCAGACTTGCGACCGCGAAGTGCCGTGGGAAGAAGTTCAAAAGGGTTTTGAATACACGAAGGGCGAATACGTCATGATCGACGAGGAAGACCTTAAAAAGCTTCCATTGCCCAGCAAAGATACCATTGACGTTTCATCCTTCTGTTCCACTGAAGAAGTTGATCCTATATATTTCGAAAAACATTATTACCTCGAGCCTGAGAAAAACGGAAAGCGCCCGTTCGATCTCTTTATGAAAGCGCTGGTCGAAAAAAACATGCTGGGCATCGCCAGCATCACTTTGCGGACGAAAGAACGGCTCTGCGTCTTGCGCCCGGTTGGTGCGCACCTGGTTATGTCGACACTGCTCTACCCCGACGAATTGCGCATCGATCCGTCGGAAGATTTGCCCGAACCGCGAGTGACAAAACAAGAATTGGACATGGCGACGAATTTGATTGACTTGCTTTCCGAGGATTTCGAGCCAAGCAAGTATGAGGATCGCTATCGCACTGCATTGATGGAAATGATCGATGCGAAGCTGGAAGGTCAACCTATTAAGAGGGAGAAACATAAAGCGGACAAGGGCGAGGTTGTGGACCTTTTGGAAGCATTGAGAAACAGCGTGAGCACTGCGAAAAGCGGTGCAAAAGGTGGAAGATCCAAAGCCAAAACAGCAGGCCATGAGAAGGTCGTTTCCATCGAGAAAAGACCGGCTAAGTCTGCCGCCGAGAAGAAAAAAACGCCCAGGACCGCGGCCAAAAGACAAAAGGCAGGAGGGATTGGACGTCTGCCCAAGACCAGTACAGCAAAGAAACCACGCAAGGCGCCTGCCAAAGCGAAATCAAAAAAACGCTCCGCATAAGCGTATCCGGGCGGAGTTTTGGGAACCTTTATCGAGCGTCACTGTCTTCTAGATAACCTACGGAGTCGTAAAATGCATATGATTATCCGAAAGATAGCTTTAGCGGTCGCATCGGCCATGGTCTTGTCTCTCGCTACGGAAGTCATCAAAATGCTGGAGAAAAAACTCGGCAATGATGGTCACGCAGAGGGAGCGAAAGCCAAGGTGGCATAAGACTTGCTAAACGGCGGTCCGTGAACTTAACCGGACAACCAAGACCACAGGGGCCAGGGCTGACGCTCGACCCCTGCGGTCGTTTTTAGACGGATTTTTCAAGCGGGTGATAACGCGGTAGCGCCGGCACCGGAGGGAACTTTGCCAGATCGTGCCGGTCCTCCCTTTGTTGTTTTTTGGTGGCCGGAAAGTTTTTTTAAAAGAGGTACGCAGGCGGCACTCGTAGTCGAGGATTTAAAAAATGAGCGATACTACAATCAAGAAAATTGACTCAAAATTTTCGCCGAAAGGTGATATGGGTCAAAAATATTTGGCATGCGGAAAGCATGTTTCCATGCGCCTCTGGGAATATGAGCCTGCCACTAATGGAAACGGAAATGGAAAAGTAGAAAGCAAAAGAGATTACGAGACTGTCGGATATGTTTTAAGCGGTCGGGCAAAACTTTATTGCGAAGGACAAACGATATTGCTCGAACCGGGCAATTCATGGATAGTACCGGCTGGCGCCAGCCATAAGTATGAAATTCTCGAAGCATTCAGTGCGGTAGAGGCGACATCTCCTCCGGCAGAAGTACATGGACGCGATTCCTCATCCAGTAAAGAGAGGTCTTCCTGCAATGAGAAAGAATTGGGTGAAATAACGCTCAATTTCCAGACCGGTTCATAGTCACAATCAAGATTAAAGAAGCTGCTTGCGCAATTTCGGATTGCGCAATTTCCAAATGGCCTGATCGGTAAGAAAGTGGTGCAGATTTATTGCGCAGAAAACCGTCGCGAATGCATGCGTGTAGTCAAATCCAAATTCGGTCAAAACTCTCGGAATGCCGACGTAGATCACAATCGCACCCATCAAGAGAAAGCCCAAGTATTTAATTCCATCCGACTGCAGTGCCAGTCGTCCAATTTGATCCGGCTTCATTCCTTCTGGCAAGCCACGTTCTTTCAAATACTGTGAAAGAGAGATCGCAACATACTGGCTGCCGTGGAAAAACGCTGGAATGTACAGCCACACTACGCCCGATGCGCTGTGATCGAACGTGTACATTAAGACAGTTGTCACCATCAGCAGTGCCGCAGGCAAAGGCAGAATTTCTCGACTGACAAAGAATCGCCTGGAAATCATCAGGGCGCAAAGCACCATAGACAGTGTGAGAAAGCAAATGGCGCCGTACATGAACCATCCAGGCAGCGGTCCCCAGAAGGGTATTATTTGTGCCAGAAAACCGTTTGGCGACCAGTCTTTGAAACAAAGCTGTCGCATGATTGCAAATGCAGCGGTTGATACGAACACGCTTTGCAAAATTGTTTTCTCGAGGGGAGCGAGTTTGTACCCACGCTTCATGCAATAGAGAAGCGCCAGTCCATAACTTTGTGCTGTGAAATGATGCACAACCCAAAGCAAGTAAACCTTCGCCATTATCGGTGTACAACCGGGCACGAAGAGCCCACAGAAAAGCAGCGCCAAACAAGCCAGTCCACCCCACTCCGTATAAAGAGATAAGCGGCGCCTCTCTTGCGATTTTCCGTATGCCCTCACCAGTGTCGCGACTGTGTGCGTTTCACTGAGCACATGCGAACCGATAAGAACGACAAACGCAAGAATCTGCAGCATCGGATAACTCATCGTCGGCTTTGCAACGAAAAAGTGCACAGCGAACAATGCCCAGCTCAATCCACCGCAAACAAGAAGCAAATCAATCGCCGGATGCAGGATCCAACCAAAATGGCTGGACCCAACACCCTGGGAAATATCGGGTTTTCGCGGATGTACTAAAGACGCATGCGTAAGCGAAAGCGTAATTGCTGAACGAAAGGCGTTAGTTTCTTCCGTGTTGCTTACGCCTTGCAAATTTGTCCAGGCGAAAACCGATTGACCTGTTAGCGACTGAGACATGCAGCGTCTTCCGCCTCGTCAGACTGTGTTTCTGCGCTACTGTTGTACGTCCTTTCGAGAATCGAGCGGGCGGCATCCACATCCATGGTTGCGCACATGCAGGATGTTCGCTGTCTTTCCGAAACGCTGTTGCGCCTGTAGACAACCTGCCTGACTGCTTGATTGCTCGTGCCTGCCGCAGCGGTCATGCGGCGGGAAACTCTGCGCATTTTACCGATGGCGAAGAAAATCACTTTGCACGTCAAATAAAAGGCAGCAGTGGCAAACGTTAGCAGCGATGCCATGCGACCTAATTCGTCCATACCCAAAACCCGAAATGGCATTGCCATGAGAGTCAATGTGGAATACGGAGAGCAGATTGCCGGCACCACAATTGCCAGAGGAATAACCCATGCAACGATTGGATTAATTGCCAATCCGCGCTTATGCAGAAGTACAGCCACACCAACTGCGATTAGAGCAGCCAGTGCGGCACCGATGAGAAAACCTCCATTCTCGAGCGCCGGAGTAAGGAAGTCGACATCAGCAACGCCACAACCGACTCTGACAGCCGGAGCTTCACTCATTTTGGCAAGAGTTTGCGGATCAATATCTTTTGCTGTTGCGGCAGCGGTAGTAAGAAAAAAGGCGAGCGCGGACTGCGCTCCCAAAGCAGGGAGCTTTTTGAGCTTCATATAACGACTCCTGATATGTGTGTGCGGGAAAATGTCACCCCGGGGACACTACCAGTTTTCCAAAACACGGGCGCTACCGAAAGGCGATATTGCCTCGTAGGCACCCAGGAATAACCCTAGGGTTTAGCCGGCGGAGTCGCAGTTTGCGATTGCTTCACCGCCTCCTGCTGCTTGCGCATTTCGTTCTCAGAGTATTTCCTTAAGTCATCCGGGGACACCACTGGCACATTAGTCTCGATCTTTGGATCAAGAGACAACGCCTTTGCCTTAAACGCTTGAGCCTGAGCATCATTTTTCTGAGCCTTGGCGATAAAGTATCGAAGATAAAAGACTTCGGCATCTTCTTCTCCAAGCTTCGCGCCTTGCTCCAGAAGTGTTTTTGCCTCATCGATTCGATTGAGCTCCAGAGCCGCTCTCGCTTTGAGAAGCAGAGACTCTCTGGTTGGAAGCGTTGCTCTTTCCAGCAACTTGTACGCTTGCGGAATCAGGGTAGGCATGCGGCTTCCCAAATAAGCTTCGGCAAGCGGCTCGATATACTGTTGACTGCGCGGGTCTTGAATAATTCCTTGCTGCAGTTCGTAAATCGCAGGCAAGAAATTCTTTTCGTGCAGCAATTGCATCCCCGACAAATAATGCAACTGCGTGCTTTCACCAAGAACCAGGCGAGCTTCCTCGACCAGCTCTTTGACGCGCGCATAGTCCCCTTGCCGGACCAGAGCATCAGCGACTTGAGCCTGGCACTGAGCGACAACGACAGGTGAAGCTTTGTGCTCTTTAGCCAGCTTCAATGCGATTTCGAATTCTTTAAAAGCTTCCGCCTCATTGAGCCCTGCTTGATGAATACGACCAAGTGTCAGATGCGCGATTGGCAAATTGGGATCCAACTTTAGCGCTTCTTCGATTTCTTTTTTGGCCTCCGGTATTTTTTTATCGAGCAATGCCTGAGAGGCGAGCTTAGCGTGCGCACGCGCGCTGCCTGGGTTTGTCTTCAAAACCTCGCGCCACAATTCCTGGTCTGTGTGCCAGGCAAGTGCACGCCAGTTCGACAATCCTGCAAAACCGATAAATAAAATAGCAACGGCGGCTATCACCTGTTTAAAGTTGAGCATTGCCATTTTGGCAGCGACCCAACCGAAAACAGTGGCAAGGCCTGCCAAAGAGATGTAGAAGCGTGCGTCAGAAACGATTTCTGATTGCTGCAAAACAAAATCCGGCAGCAAACCAATTAATGTCAAAGTTAGTCCAAAGACGACCGGTGGAATGTTGCGGAAACGATATGCAAGATAGACCACGCCTGCTACAGCCGCAACTCCCAGAAGCGCAAGCGGATCGGTAAATCCGGTTGCCACCACCAGAGGTGGCTCGACCGAAAGTCCGGCCGGGACAAAAAAGCAGCGGGCAAAATAAGTTACAAAGGCTTTGAATTGGGATGCCACGTATTGATCGAACGGCAATGTGTTCAAGCCGATGCCGTTGTTCAATGCGGTTGGAATGCCCATGTAAATCAAATATCCGAACCCGGCGGCAAGCATTCCAATTACGGTCAAGTCGGACCAGCGCAATTGTGCAAACTCGGACCACTTCATCTCGGGCGGTTTAGCCAGTGCTGCCAGGCTGAGCAATGCAAGCGGCAAGGTCACAGAAGCGGGACCGGAAAACGACGCCATAACCACGCAGACAAACATCGCTGCGTACAGCAGAATCATTTCGACAGGCCGGCTGCTTACAAAAGCGATGAAAAATAAGAGCATGGCCAGCATATAGTTGGCCCCGACAAGCGCTGCCTCACGACCGGGAATGTAAGAGACGATTTCCGATGCAAGAGGATGGCAGGCGAACAATCCGGCTGCTGCAAAAGCGAAATGCTCAGGACGCACGTCGATGCGCCGCTCGATCTTCCAGTATTTGCCAACTTGAAAAAGGAGGATGTACAAATACAGGGAAGTCAAAGTGTGCAAAAACAAATTGACCATGTGGAACCAAACGAGGCTTCCGGACTTCAAATCCAGAGCAAGACTGACATTGGTCCAGAGTCCGGAAAGCGGCGTGGCAAGTCCACGTGTCATTAGCAGGGTCCAGAAACGATCGTTATCTGCACCGATTTTCAAAGGCGTCAAAATCAACTGGTCGTTGAGTACAAAATTGCCGAATAGTCCTGTTATGTGGGAGAAAACCGCCAAAATGCATACGATGGTGCCGGCGATTGAGACTGCTTTCCAGTCTACTTTCTGTTTGGAAGCAGGGCTCGAGACCACGGTCCCATCGCTTCCTTTTGCCTTCGGCACACTCGGAACACGAGTCGGTCGCGCGTTCCACATGCGGAACATGTTTTCATTTTTCGCGTTGCGCGTTTTCTGCTGAGGAGTTTCCGAAGCAGCTTCATTGCCGGTATCTTCCTGGCGCTCTGGCGGCGTTCCTTCTGGATTCTTTTGCTTCTTATTCTTTGCCTTGCTCATTTCACCTGATCCGTTTGCGAAAACAAAAACTGGGGCACCGCAATAAATTAAACGCTATAAACGACCTCGAACTTCAACCGATTTCTTTGGACATACGCCCAAGCAATCGACTGAACAAGCGGGGTGAGGCGAATCCAGAATCGAAGAATTGAGCCTTGTCTTTCGGCAATTGACTGACCTGAACGACTTCCTTATCGAGCAGGAAATATGCTTCGTAAAAGTCTGCGATTTTTACTTCTTTCGACTTGTGCGTCATCGCTTGAGCTTTGACATAAATCACAGCAGTGAGGAAATTAGCGACGATATTGTTGTAGCCTGCCACCACCGAAAGCCCGCTCATCGATGGGCCGCAAAAGCCTTTGCTGAAGACTTTCATGTATAAATAGCGGCGCAAGAATTGATTGATCTCGGCAGAAAAGTCATCGACTTTATACTTGCGCACGGCAGGCAAACTGACCACGCCAGTGTAGGGAAACTCGATCTTGCCACCCATGACGGAGCGCAGCCCGGCCTTGAGAACTTTAGGCTCAGTGAGCGGGCTCTTGTTGGCTGCTGCCCAATTAGCTGCATACTGCTTGCGCAAAAGAGGCCATTCAAAACTGCGGAAGCATTGCAAATTGAAGAGCAGATTTTCGAAAGTCGTAGGCGGCTCTTGCTTATAACGATCGACCGTTTCCTGGCTGACAGCGAGCTGGGACAGTTGAGCCAAACTTTCACCTTTGTTCTTCAGCTTCAAGGCTTCTAAGAGCAGTTCGCCGGCCGCAATCAAAGTGTCGAAAACACTCTTGTGCTCTTCGCTTTTCACAAGCTCGATCAAACGAGCATCAATGTGCATGTATTCTTCCCATGTGAGAGCAACACCAGGGACTAGATTGACGTCGTATTTAACACCTTTGAGAGTCTCAGCAGTAATTGTCGATGCTACGTCGGAAACTTGCTGGGTGCTTCGTCCCTGGGCGCGCTCGTGGTCGACTGTCTGCTGCCAGATCTCTGACAGCATTTTTCTCTGATTGGTGAGCAGCTCGCCCAGGTTTCGAACTGACGCCATGCTGTTCATAACCACGCTGACAAAAATTCCCGACGGCGTAGGAACGTACGTGTAGGGAAATAGTTTGCACATCTCAGGCTTTTGGTCTTCGCCTCTCGATGCGTGAATGAAGCAGAGATTGTCGAAAAGAAACGGGCAAGTGCCGTCCGGTCTCGATTTTGTAAAATAGGGATACATCGAATATCCGGCTTCGAATTCTTTGCGCCGGTCGATGAATAGCTCCTGTCCTTTCAGCTCTTCTTTGAGTGCGCCCCAATCAACATCTTTGACTCGGTCGTAATCCTCATCAGTAAGACCGACAGCCCATCCCGAGCAGCAGCGACCGCAGCCCTGACAGTTGTAGCGAATATCTTCGGGAATAATCAAAGGCAACTCATTGGCGCTGCCTTCATCTTCGTGCTGAATCGTATTGCCGTATGTCATATCGCCACCACTAAAAGTCAGCCTTACCCGATTGCTCCCATTCACTGAAGGAGGGCGGATCTTTGGCGGAAGAACCTCCGGCGTCCTTAGATCCATGATGCGAAAAATAGTCGGCCAGGCGCCGATTGTAAGCCGCCATATCAGCTTCCTCGTTATCTGAGTTTACTTCTTGCTTGGAGGAGTTGGTGCCGTAAGAAGTTTCCTGAGTGTCTTCCGGCGGCTGCGAAGGGGCGGCCTTGAGAGCGACGGAATTATCGCTTTTCTTGTCGGGGACGTTTTTGTTCACCGCGCCAGCAGTGCTGTAAGCTTTCGAACTCGGCGCTGCCGCCGCTGCAATATCTTTGACTGGCGAGGTTTTTCCATTGCCGGATTCAATCGCATCGCTTTGAGCGCTGTCCAAGTACTGGCCAGGCTGCGTATTTGGCTGCGTGCCAGGCTGCGCGCTTGGTTGTGAAACAAGCAGAACATAGGCTGACTGAAGTTGCTGCGTTTGAGCAAACTGAGAATAAGCAGGCATCACTTTTGTCAGGTCCGCAAAAGCCATTTTGAAATTTCTATTGCCTGCAAAAACCTGAGCGCGCTTGTGAAATGCTGCGCTATAAAGCTCTGCATCATCGCCGCTCAGTGCTCCAAAGCGAGATAGCTTCAGCTTTTCGGCAAGGTCGGTCGCGCTGTTCAATTGGTTTGCTTTAAGGGCATTGTTCAAGTCACCAGGAAGGCTGAAAAAAGTCGTGAGCATCACCAAGCCGACCACACCAATTACGGTGGCGGCGGCGGCGAAAAGAACCAAGCCGGGATGGTTCGAAACCCAATGCAAGAAACGATCGAGAACGGAATCGACAGGTTCAACAAAAACCGCAGGCGGGGCAGGTTTTCCAACTTCTGAAGGCTGAGGCGCACCACACTCCTGGCAGAAACGATCGCCTGGAAATGTTTCGGCGGCACAAGCAGAACAATGAAGAGCGGGATCAGCGTTGGTTGACGAAACTTGATTGGCAAAGGCCCCATATGAGTCACTGAGCAATGTCGCTCGTATCTCAAAATCCTTCGCATCAACCTGGTTGGAATCAGTAGTCAGACGTGCCAAATCGCCAACTCCACTTGACTTACCCGGACAGTCTATATTCGGTCTAATTTGCGGCCCATCCAAGTTTAGCACCATACAATAATTCATTTCACTGGACGCGAAGCGCTGGTAATGCCGCTTTTCGAGATGCAAAGATAGTCGTTATATACAGCACGACCGCACAAACAACCCACAGTACGTATGAAAAAGTACGCCAGAACATACAAAGTGCGGATGATAAGATAATGGGCGTTGGCTTTAGAGGCGGATTAGCGTGAGTCAAGAGTTGATCAAGGCAGAGCGGGCAGCGCTCGTACAAGCGGTGAAAGCACTGTATATACCGCTGTCACTCTTCATCGCCTGCGTGATTTCGGCGGGCGGCATGTACATGGTCATGTACACAGAGGATAAAGGGCCCGGCTACGCATTTCTCGGTGTAGCGATGGTGACTATAGTTAGCGCCTTCATCGCCCTGATTCGCTTTCAGAATAACTATCGCGCCAAAGGTCTGGTCGGGCGAGAAGAAGCCGCTCATGACAAAGAAGACGGCAATTCCGTTTCGATTTGAAAAATAAGTGCAGCTAAGCGTTATTCGGTTGCAGTCTCCGTTGCGCGCGGGAATTCCTTAAAACCAGTGGCCAACTGGGATTATGGCGTTTCACCACAAAAGATTATGTGATTGGCTGTACGTTTGTATAAGCAATCAGTACTCTTGACTGCCGTCATTTGAACTAGACTGAGATTGTCCCCTGAGATTTGTCCTTATTTCAAACAATGCGCTCGCACTTTTCAGCGAGTGTCTTCGGGGTGACGAATTTACTTACTAGTTAGAAGCATGCGTAGTTAATTTAGAGTTGGCGAGGAATTAAAAATGGAAGTATTTCAAAATCCGTGGGTACTGGTTCCTGTTCTCATCATGCCGGTCGTCATCATCGCACTTGCGAAGTCCTGGAAGAACTACAAGGATAAAGTTGCCCAAAGCAAAGGGGCATAATACGCAGAACGAGTCAGCAATAAAACAGATTCGGTGGGCTGCATTCATTCGCGAATGATGCGGATGCCTATCAGGTTCGACTGAAGATCAAACTGTAGGCTGGGGCACGAGCAACCTCACTTACGAAAATCTGCTCGGCACGGCAGCGGTGGGGCACCAGTGATGGTGCCCTGCCGGCATGGCGCAAAAACAAAAAGGGTGGCGCATATAGAGATGCACCACCCTTTGAATGCTTGGTTCGCCGCGATTAACGCTTCGAGAATTGGAAGCGTTTGCGAGCTTTCTTGCGTCCGTATTTCTTACGTTCTTTGACGCGTGGGTCGCGGGTCAGCAAACCTTCGACACGCAGTGCCGGACGGTTTTGCGGTGCGGCTTCAGCCAGCGCACGAGCGATGCCGTGGCGGATGGCGCCTACTTGACCGATGATGCCGCCGCCTCTGACCGTGACGATCATGTCGAAACGTCCAGCCGCATCGGCAGCCGCGATCGGGGTTTGGAACTCTTTCTTGAGACCGGGGCGGCCGCCAACATAGTCTTCCAACGTGCGACCGTTGATAGCTACCTGACCCGTACCGGGGATAAGACGTACTCTTGCGGAAGCTGATTTTCTTCTGCCGGTGCCATAGTACTGAATAACGCTTGTCATCTGTTTTTTTCCTAACCGCTTAGTCTCTTGTTTGTACTATCTGTCTGACTCTTACTCGTTCCAGGTCAAGGCTTCCGGTTGCTGGGCAGCATGCGGATGCTCGACGCCGGCGTAGACTTTCAATTTGGTGAATTGTCTGGCACCAAGTCTGGTGTGGGGAAGCATTCCTTTGACCGCGCGCTCGACGATAGCCGTAGGACGGCGCTCTCTGAGCGACTTCAGGGTTTCTTGTTTGAAACCGTGCGGGAATCCGGAATGCCTGGAATAAACTTTCTGGGTTTCTTTCTTGCCGGTGACTTTGATCTTTTCGGCATTGATGATGATGACGAAATCACCCGTGTCAACGTTGGGCGTGAATTGAGGCTTGTTTTTGCCTCTCAAGATGTCGGCGACTCTGGTAGCCAGACGGCCAAGGGTTTTGCCTTCGGCGTCTACGACGAACCATTTATCAGCGATGTCGCCATCTTTGGCGAGATATGTCTTCACGAGCGGATTCTCCAAAATCTATCTTGAACTTACTCTTGCTTGAGCTTTCTTACGAACTGCCTTATACGGGCAGGTTGCACTTTTCAGCGCTATTTTCAAAGAGCTTGAAGCTCTCAGGGTATTTGACCGTTTGCAGGGTCAACCCATGCGCCGGCGCCGTAGCCCCGGACAGATTGCGATCTCGTCCGGACAGAGCCTCGCTGAGGCTCTCAGGCGCTCGCTTGCCGAGCCCGATTTCCACAAGCGTCCCGACGACTATGCGCACCATATTGTACACGAAGTGGTTAGCGCCAATCCAGAATTCAAGCTGTCCTTCACCTAATCTCAACAATTGCACACGCTGAACGGAGCACAGAGGTGACGTCTCGTCGCCATTGGAAGCGCGAAAGGAAGTGAAGTCGTGCGTGCCTAACAGGCACTGCGCGGCACTTATCATTGCTTCGACGTCCAATTCCTGGCGCACAAGATAGTGATTTGCCGCCAACAAAGGCGATCTCTGAGGGCGGTTTAAAATCCTGTAAACATAGATACGTTCTGTTGCACTAAAGCGCGCATGAAAATCATCAGGCACGATCGCCCCGTCGAAAGCCGATAGATCGTCGCGCAATATGCCGTTGAGGGCCCAGAGAAAACGATAGAAATCGCCGTCGAATCGATCGCCATCAATGTCGAAATGGGCGACTTGCCCTTTTGCATGAACGCCGGTATCCGTGCGACCGGAAAAAATCACTTTCATCGGCCGGCGAAAATATACAGTAAGACCCTTCTCGAGCTCTTCCTGGACGGTGCGGACACCGAGCTGGAATTGTGAGCCGTGGAAGAGTCTTCCCGAATACTCGATTAATAGGGCTACGCGAGGCAATTAGACAAGCTGAATGATTGCCATCGGTGTCGCATCGCCGCGGCGGCTGCCCGCCTTGAGGATGCGAGTATAGCCGCCCGGACGCTTCGCATAGCGCGGTGCGACTTCGTCGAAGACGCGCTTTACGACTTCACCGTCATAGATGAAGGAAGCAACTTGACGGCGCAGGTGCACTGCACGAGCAAGTTCCTTAGCGGCTGCGGCATCGCCGCCTTTTGCCTTTTCAGACAAAGTTTTGTGGTCGGCGATAATGCCCTTCTTACCCTTGGTGATCAAGCGTTCGACTTCCGGACGCACTGCTTTGGCTTTGGCGAGAGTGGTGATGATCTCGTCGTGGCGCAAGAGTTCGGTCGCCAATGAACGCAAGACAGCCTTTCTTTGATCGGCTGGGCGGCCTAAACGATTTCCAGGTTTGCGGTGACGCATAATTCCAAGTCCTTTTTATGAATTTCCTGTTTCTGTCCCTGAGACTTATTTGTCTTTAGGAGTATCGGCAAGGGTGAGTCCGAACTGGCGAAGACGCTCGATGACTTCATCAGCGGACTTCTTGCCGAAGTTCTTGATGTTCATCAGATCGTCGTAGGTCAGCTTCAAGAGCTCGCCCAGTGAGTTGATGTTGGCCCGCTTGAGGCAGTTGTAGGCGCGGACGGACAACTCGAGTTCTTCAATAGAGATGGAGCTGTGTTTTCCGTCTTGCTGGGTTGGTTGTGTCGCTGCAGGAACCATCGGCTTGCCGGAGAGTTCTGCAATCGGCACCAGGTGCTCGATGATTTGACGCGAAGCTTGCGAGATTGCTTCGGTTGCATCAATAGAACCGTTGGACCAGATTTCCATCGTCAGTTTGTCGAAATCAGTCGATTCGCCGACGCGGGTTGGTTCAACCAGATAGCTGACTTTTCTTACCGGCATGAATACTGCGTCGATCGGCAGCACGTCGATGGCTTGCTTGTAGTGGCTGTGCGAATCGGCAGGGACATATCCACGGCCGCGTTCGACAGTGATTTCGGCGCGGATTCTGCCGCCTTCAGCCAGAGTGCAAAGCTGCCAGTCGGGATTGATGATGGTGGCATCAGCCGGGCAGATGATGTCGCGGCCGGTGACTGCACCGGTACGCTCTACATCGAGATGAAGATATTGCGGATCGTTGGAGAAGGTCTTAACAACGAGCCCCTTGAGGTTGAGCATTACATCGATTACATCTTCGACGACACCAGGGATGGTGGTGAATTCGTGGGTGATGCCTTCGATTCTTACTGCGCTGACTGCGGAGCCGTCTAAAGACGAGAGCAAAACGCGGCGAAGCGAGTTGCCGAGTGTGGTGCCGTATCCTCTTTCCAATGGCTCGATAACAAACTTGCCGTAGATAGATCCGTCGGCGCCTGTTTTATTCTCGAGACACTTGATCTTGAGCGGTTCCATTAACTTCTCCATATTTCATACCTTTGAGTAGCGTTGGCTCGTTTTGGATGTTTTGTCCCTCACGCGCTGATGTTTACACGCTTAATAAACACCGGGTATTGGGCATCCGCAAATTTCGAAGAATTAGACGCGGCGGCGCTTGGGTGGTCTGCAGCCGTTGTGCGGAATGGGAGTGACGTCCTTAATCAACGTGATTTCCAGACCGGATGCTTGCAGAGCGCGGATTGCGGTTTCGCGACCGGCTCCCGGTCCTTTGACCAGCACTTCCACCTGACGCATGCCCTGGTCCATCGAGCGCTTAGCGACCGATTCAGCGGCTTGTTGAGCTGCGAATGGAGTGCCTTTCTTGGCGCCTTTGAAACCGACGGTGCCGGCGGACGCCCAGGCAATCACCTGGCCTTGCGGGTCGGTAGAGCAGATGATCGTGTTATTGAAGGTGCTTTGAATGTGCACAACACCTTGCAAAACATAACGTCTCTCTTTTTTCTTTGTCCTTGCTTTGGGCGACTTTGCCATTTGTCAATCTCTCTTTGTCTACTATTTCTAGTTCGGGATTTAATTCGGGTGCAACTTGCGACTAGCCTTAAAGCCGGTCGGTCATTGCTTACTTGGCGGCGGCTTGTTTCTTGCCGGCGACCGTTACGCGCTTGCGACCGCGACGGGTGCGAGCATTGGTCTTGGTGCGTTGCCCGCGTGTGGGCAAACCTCTTCTGTGGCGCTGACCACGGTAGCAGTTGATTTCGATCAAGCGCTTGACGTTGAGACCTTCGACGCGTCTCAAGTCGCCTTCGACTTGCAATCCGCCTTTCTCGATCTCTTCACGGAGGCGGCTGACTTCATCTTCAGTCAGGTCGTTCACCCGGCGATCCTCGGGAATGCCTACTCTTTGCGTCACCTTTCTGGCAGTCGTGTGACCGATGCCATAGATGTAAGTAAGCGCGATGTGGGTTCTCTTGCCTTTCGGCAGATCTATACCGGCGATGCGGGCCATTTGTCCTCCAGAGTCAAATTTATCTAGTGCCTGAGCTTAGCCCTGGCGCTGCTTGTGTTTGGGGTTCTCGCAAATGACAGCCACTCTGCCTTTGCGGCGGATGACTTTGCATTTGTCACAGATTTTTTTGACAGAAGCTCTAACTTTCATGAGAGTCTCGCTTTGATTTCGTTTCGAAGTGATAGCTGAATCAATGGGCAGGCGGGCGATTCCGTCGCGCATAGATTCGAATATCCGAGCAGCAGTTCACAAACCCGAAAGCGAGTTGCTTCAAACCGCTGGAGCTACGGATACAAACGTCAGATTATATATCAATCTTTGATTCTGTATGTGATTCTTCCGCGCGTTAAGTCATACGGAGTGAGCTCTACACGCACTCTGTCGCCTGGAAGTATCTTAATAAAATTTTTGCGAATCTTGCCGGAGATATGGGCCAAGACCTTATGACCGTTGTCTAATTCGACCCGAAACATGGCATTGGGAAGGGATTCCCGGATTATGCCTTCGAATTCTATTACGCCTTGCTTCGTCATCAAATTACCTCACTGGGACGTTGAGTGAGCACATAAGGCTCTCCTTCAGTCACCAGGATCGAATGTTCAAAATGCGCAGATGGCTTGTAATCTTGCGTAACAACTGTCCAACCATCCTGCTTGAGGCGAACACGATCGCCCCCCTGATTGAACATTGGTTCAATCGCTATAACCATACCAGGTTTCAACTTCACCTTGCTACCAGTCCTGTAGTTGAAGATGAGCGGGTCTTCATGATAGTTGGGACCGATGCCGTGACCGCCGTAATCGCGAACGATTCCGTAAAGATTTTCCCTGGCGATGTCTTCAATCGCTCCCCCGATATCATCGAGAGTATTGCCGGCCAGGCAAGCTTTGATGCCTGCGTAAAGCGACTTCCTGGTGTCGTCAAGAAGTTTTTGCAGGCGCGGATTGATCTCGCCGACCGCCACTGTAATTGCAGTGTCACCGATGTAATCCATCGTCTTGCCGTTGTCGCCGATTTTGAAAGTAGCGCCCAGGTCGATGCTGATTACATCGCCTTCCTTCAAGGCGCGATTGCGGCTGGGAATGCCGTGCACTACTTCTTCATTGATGCTGACGCAAATAGTGGCGGGAAACTTTCTGTAACCTTTGAACGTGGGAATAGCGCCGGCATCACGGATCATTTTCTCGGCGAACTCGTCGAGTTCCCATGTGGTGATGCCAGGCTTGACCAGTTTTGAGGTCGCCTCGAGTACTTGCCCAGCCAACTGGCCTGCTTTTTTGAAGCTGTCTATTTGAAGGTCGGTGGTCACTATCATGCGTCAAAACTCCAGTGCGCTTTCTAAGCAGTCACTTGCAATGACTGCAGAAGATTGTTGAAGATAGCGTCTTGGTCGCCCTCTCCGGAAACTGTTTTCAGCAACTTCTTTTCAGTGTAATACTGAATCAGAGGCTCGGTTTGCTCACGATATGTATTCAATCTTGCCTTGACGAGCTCTTCTTTGTCGTCGGCGCGTTGAGTCAGATCGCTGCTGCAAACGTCGCATTTGCCCTGCACCTTAGGTGGTGCGAATTTGACGTGATAAACGGCTGCACAAGCTTTGTTGCCGCAAGTCCAACGTCCACAGATGCGCTCGGTGAGAAAGCTATCATCTACGTCCAAATTGATCACAGTCGACAATCCGCTGTTCAAAGAAACGAGCAATTCGTCGAGGCTTTTTGCTTGTGAAAGATTGCGCGGGAAGCCGTCCAGAATAAATCCGTTCTTGCACTCCGCCGAGCTCAATTTTTCTTTGAACATTTCGATCAAGACTTCATCCGGAACCAGGACGCCTTTGTCCATGTATTCCTTCGCTTGCACGCCTGCCGGAGTTCCGGCTTTGACCGCTTCTCTCAAGAGGTCGCCGGAAGACAGATGCGGCAAGCTGAGCTTTGCCGAAAGACGCTTGCACTGGGTGCCTTTGCCGGCGCCGGGAGCGCCGAGAAAGAGAATTCTCATAACTAAATTTCCTTATTGCCTGATGGGAACAATCCCTGCGCTTGATAGCGCGCAGAGAGGGCATGAGTCTTGATCTGCCTTTGCGTGTCGATGGCTACACCGACCAGGATGATAAGAGAGGTCGAACCCAGACCTTGCAGAGTTTGTACGTAAGTTGCCTGCTCTACGTGAATGGGCAAAATCGCGATGATACCAACGGCGGAGGCACCGATGAAGATGAGACGGCTCAAAGTTTTCTCGAGAAACTCCGAGGTCGGTCTTCCCGGTCTGACCCCATGAATTGCCCGACCGCTTCTTCTCAGGTTCTCGGCTATATCACGCACGGGAATGACTATGGAGGCGTAGAAGAACGCAAAGAAGAGAATGAGCATGAAGTAGAGGACGGAATGTTCCCAATGGTAGTAGGAGAACATGTTTGAAGTCTCGATCGAAATGAAGCTCCAGGCGTTTTGCACCCAGGGTTGTTTGGAAAACGCTTCAAATCCGTTGATATTGCAAAGCAGCTCATAGAGAGCCTGGAACGGATTCTTGCCGCTTTGTGCGGCAAATGACATAACAGTCGAAGGGAACATCAAGAGCGACGAGGCGAAGATGATAGCCATCACACCTGACGGATTGACGGGCAAGTAAATCGAATCTTCCGGTGCATTGAAAACCTGACGGCCGACGTTTCTTCGCGCACCCAGAACCTGGACTTTGCGAACCCCCTGCTGCAGACAGACAATGAGAGCAATCAATAGCAGAAAGACGGCAACCAGGATGGCGACGCCCCAGACCGGCGACTGACCGGTTTGCACCGCCTCATAGGTGTTTTTCACCATGACCGGCAATCGTGAGGCGATACCCAGGAAGATCAAAAGTGAGGCACCATTGCCGACACCACGCTCGGTAATCACTTCTCCCATCCACATGACGAAAACCGCGCAGGCAGAAAGGATGATCGTTGTGGAAACCATAAAGAGCGGGCCGGGTGTGAGCACGACCGGTGGGTTTTGAATTTTGGTCAGAAGATTGGCCAGCATCAATGATTGGAAAACGGCCAGACCAACGCAGGCAATGCGTGTGTATTGCTGCAATTGACGGCGACCTTGCTCACCGGAATGCTTTTGCAGCTCTTCTAGTTTAGGCACCACAACCGACATCAACTGCATGATGATCGATGCAGTGATATACGGTCCGATACCCATCGAGAATATAGACAGTTTGTTGAGGGCGCCGCCTGTGAACAAGTCGATCATGCCCAGCAAGTTTTGCGCCAGTTCGGGGTGCTTGGTGAATGCCGAGGGATCGACACCCGGAATGGGAACGTGGACGCCGATTCTGTAAATGGCGATGACCATGAGAGTAAACAAAATGCGCTCTTTGAGGCCTGCGGCCGAGAGCATTTTGATCAAATCTTCCGGACCGCCGATTTTGCTTCCCCGTCTGGATTGTGAATCCATTTAGTAATAACCCCTCTATGTGATCCGGATATATGCTCCGGCGATGCTGCCGCAATTCACGTGTCTAAGCGGATGTTAACTCAACAAATACAAAGAATAACCGGCCTTTAGCAAAATTTCCGCTGAGGCCGGTTCATCTCATTTCTGTTTTAGGACAGCCAATTGACCTACTTCTTCTTGGGAGGCTGCTTGGCGCCGGGCTTTTGACCTGGCTTAGCGGCTGGCTTAGCTGTCTTGGAAGATTGTTGGCCGGCTTGCGGAGCATCGGCTTTCTTTTCCTTCTTAGCCTTCTTCGGTGCTTCTTCACCTTCAGCCTTGGGCTCGGGCGGCTTGGGAGCCGGCTTTACCTTGGGCGGCTTCGGTGCTTTCTTGCCCGGTTTTCTCGGCTCAGGTTGAATAACTTCAATCGATCCGCCGGCTGCTTCGATTTTGGCTTGAGCACCTTTGGAGAAGTGGTGCGCTTTTACTTTGAGCGAGACTTTCAATTCGCCGTTGCCGAGAATGCGCACGCTGTCAGACACTTTGCGCATCAGACCGAGTTCTACCAGCGTTGTGGGCGTCACTTCCGAACCTGCCTTGGCAGCACTGAGAGAGCCGACGTTTACTTCCACCCACTTTCTGGTGATCACTTCATCGAAGTTGTGGATCTTGGGCAGTCTGCGGAAAAGGGGTGTTTGACCGCCTTCGAAACCGAAACGCTTGGCTTCGCCCGAACGCTGACCTTGACCGTTGTGTCCGCGAGTCGAGGTTTTTCCGTGACCCGAGCCACGACCGCGACCGACACGCTTGCGAAGTCTTCTTGCGCCAGGAGTGGGTTGAATATCACCCAGATCCTTGATCTCTTCTACTGTTTCTTTGACCTTAGCCATCCGTTCTCCTCAGCCTTGCGCCGCTGTCAAAGACAGGCGACTCGGCAATGTGTTTTAACTACTCTTCTTTGGCTTTGCTTTTTGCTGCTGCTTTTGCAGGAGCTTTAGCAGCCGGCTTTTTAGCCTTGGCGGCTTTGGGCTTGTGCTCACCGCCTTCTACGGTTTCAACCGAGACGAGGTGGCTGATTTTTGTCACCATGCCGCGGATTGTCGGGCTGTCTGCATGCACGACTGAAGAGCCGTATTTGCCAAGCCCGAGGGCCTGCACAACCTTTTTCTGGGTTTCTTTCTTGCCCACCAGTCCGCGGGTGAGAGTGATCTTGAGCATTTTTCCTTACCTGATTCAAATTGATTTTTCCGGGATTAAGCAAGCATTTGCTTGATGGTGATGCCGCGCAGGCGCGCTGCTTCTTCAAAGGTTCTCAAATTCTTCAAACCATCTACGGTGGCGCGAGCTACGTTGAGCGGAGCGCGCGAACCGAGCGACTTGGAGAGAATATCGCCTATGCCCGCCAGTTCCAGAATGGCGCGAGCTGCACCACCGGCGATGACGCCCGTACCTTTAGCAGCCGGCTTCAGCATGATGCGGCTGGAGCCCTGACGTCCCATGATCTGGTGAGGAACGGTGGTTCCTACCATCGGCACTTTGACGAGACTCTTCTTCGCATCGACAACGCCTTTTTGAATGGCGCTGATAACTTCCGAAGCCTTGCCGACGCCGATGCCGACTTGACCCTTGCCGTTGCCGACAGCGACAACCGCGCGGAAGCTCAATTTTTTGCCGCCCTTAACTACTTTGGTTACGCGGCGAACTTGAATGATCTTCTCTTCCCACTCGGATTGCTCGCGGCGCTCTTCGGGAGGCTTGCGCCCCGGTCCGCCATCACGACCGCCACGACGTCCGCGGCGTTGACCGCCTTCCGGAGCTTCGTCCTGGGGAGCATTGACATTTTTGTCGTCTCTATCCATCTGAGAAATTGTCCTCTTTTTTTCTTTCTTGTAGTTCGGGTAATTACTTTAGAAGTCTAGACCGGCTTCACGAGCGGCATCGGCAACTGCTGCCACGCGTCCATGATAAATGTATCCACCTCTGTCGAAAACGACGGCGTTGATGCCTTTCGCTTTGGCTTTGTCTGCCACGATTTTGCCGACGGTGCGAGCTGATTCGGTATCCCAGCTCTTTTTGCCCTTCAGCTCGGGATCAAGAGTGGATGCCGAGACGAGAGTTTTTTGGGAGGCATCATCGACGATTTGCGCGTAGATGTGCTTGTTGGATCTGTAGACACAGAGCCTCGGACGCTCCTGCGTGCCGACGAGGCGACGGCGGATGCGCATGTGGCGCCTTGCCCTCAATTCTTTTCTGTCTGGTTTCTGAATCATTGCCTTACGTCTCCGAACAAATTGTTTCTCTTGTCGCCGATTTCTTTGTCACCGGCTTTGGTGCACTTTAAAAACGATTTTTAGAACTTACTTCTTCTTACCAGCAGCTTTACCGGCTTTGCGTCTGATTACTTCGCCCTTATAGCGAACGCCCTTGCCTTTATAAACTTCAGGTGGTCTCTTGCCGCGAATGAAGGAAGCGAGGTCGCCGACAGCTTGCTTGTCGATGCCGGAAACGGTAATGACGTTACCTTTGCCGACTGCGATTTCGAGACCTTTTTCCGGCTCGATTTCGACAGGGTGCGAATAACCGAGCGCCATGACGAGCTTTTTGCCTTCCATTTGCGCACGATAACCGACACCGGTCATCTCCAGCACTTTTTCGAAACCGTCGGACACGCCTTTTACCATATTGGCGACGAGCGTCCGGCTCAAACCGTGCAGAGAGTGGGAGATTCTGTCGTCCTTGATGACGGTGAGAACGACTTTGTCATCTTCCATTTTGATGGCAATCTCAGGGCGAATGGTGCGCGAGAGCTCACCTTTCGGTCCTTTGACTTTGACGTCGTTGCCTTTGAGGTCAACGGTCACACCTTTAGGTACGGTGATTGGTGCTTTCCCAATACGAGACATCTTTCTTCCCCTGAGTTCTTATCTACTCTTTTACTTTTCGAAGCAGCCGCCGGCTCACCGTCTACCAGACGTAAGCGACAACTTCTCCACCTGCATTGCTCTTGCGTGCCTGTCTGTCGGTCATGAGGCCCTGGCTGGTGCTGACGATTGCCAGACCCAAACCACCGTATACGCGCGGCAGCTTTTTGCTGGCGCGATAGACTCTCAAACCGGGCTTCGAGATACGCGAGATGCCCTGAATAACCTGTTCTCCCTTAGGACCGTACTTGAGTACGATGCGCATTTTTTGCTCGGGAGAGCCGAGACCTTTGGTCTCGAATGAAGAGATGAACCCTTCATTGCGCAGAAGTTCGGCAAGAGCCACTTTCTGCTTGGAAGCAGGCATTTCAACTGCTTGTGAATGTACTCGCGAAGCATTTCTGATGCGCGTGAACATGTCTGAAATCGGATCTGTAACCGGCATTTATACTCTCCTACCAGCTCGACTTAGTGAGACCAGGAATGAGGCCTTCGTGGGCCATTTTGCGAAGACAGCAACGGCACAAGCCGAAGTCGCGATAGTAGCCTCTGGGCCGTCCGCAAATTTTGCAACGGTTATGGAGGCGCACCGTAGGATATTTGCCTTTTGCGACAAGCACCCTGCGTTTGTGCTCTTTATCGATAAGTGAAGTCTTAGCCACTACTACCTCCTGAATGGCATTCCTAGTTCGGTAAGCAACGCCAGACCTTCCTGGTCGGTGCGTGCGGTCGTAACGATTGCTACGTCCATCCCGCGGATGGCATCAACGTTTTCGTAATTGATTTCCGGGAAGATCAATTGCTCTTTGATACCCAAAGAATAATTGCCTCTTCCGTCGAATGATTTATTGGACAATCCGCGGAAGTCGCGGATACGGGGAAGCGAGATGTGAATCAGCTTGGCGAGAAAATCGTGCATTCTCTTGCCGCGCAGAGTCACCGAAGTGCCGACCGCCATGCCCTTTCTAACTTTGAATGTGGCGATGGATTTGCGGGCACGATTGATGATGGGCTTTTGACCGGTGACGGTAGCCAAATCTTTGACGCCGTTCTCGATCGCCTTGGCGTTAGCCGTTGCTTCGCCCAGACCCATGTTGACCACAACTTTCTCCAGGCGCGGAACCTGCAGTTCGTTTGTGTAATTGAATTGCTTTGTGAGCTTGGGCACTACGTTTTTTTTGTAGTGTTCCTTTATGTCAATCGTAGCCATTGCTCGCTAACCTCTGTTTTGTCTTTAGTTGTGGACGTTTCGCTGTTTTTCACAGGGCGTCCGACGCCATAATGCGATGTCCTTTATTCAAGGCCTTCGCGTTTTCTGAATTCAGCTCTCACCGGTTTTTTCGATTGAGCCGAATACAGCATTACTTTCGATGCGAAAATCGGTGCCTCTTGTCTCGTAAGAGTGGACTTGCCGGCGCCCATTTTCGGCTTGATTACGGTGGAAAGCATATTGACGCCTTCTACCAGCACTTTGCCTTGCTCAGGAAAGACGGCGATTACTTTGCCGGTAGTTCCCTTATATGCATTGCGCTCGTCCAAACGCTTCGTCACTTTGGCATCGCGCTTGGGGTCTTTTTTCTTGGGACCCGAAATGAGCATTACCATGTCGCCGCGCTTCACGTGGACTTTGGGCGTTTGATTGGTAGCGCTCGGTTTCACAAGAGCGCGCGAGAGAACGGTGGTGCCGCCCATCTTCACTTTCTTGGAAACGGGTTTGTTGGAAAAACGTACTTCAGTTCTCGATTGGCCTGCCATCTCACATTACCTCGGGTGCCAGAGAGATTATCTTAGTGAATGCCTTGTCCCGAAGTTCGCGGGCAATCGGTCCAAAAACGCGAGTGCCTTTCGGGTTGCCGTCTTTGTTGATGATGACGGCGGCATTGTCGTCAAAGCGGATGGTGGAGCCGTCTTCGCGTTTGACGTGATTGCGGACTCTCACGACTACTGCTCTTACTACTTCCGATTTCTTAACCGGCATATTGGGCAGAGCATCTTTGACGGTGGCAACGATGACGTCGCCGACCGATGCGTAACGGCGGTTGCCTCCGCCGACAACGCGAATGCAGAGCAATTCGCGGGCGCCGGTGTTGTCGGCGCAATTCAAACGTGTCTCTTGCTGAATCATTAGCTCAACCCCTCATTTGCTTTAGGCAGGGCCGAAATCGCTTTTTCAGTGATTTCCACTACCAGCCAGCGCTTTTCTCTGGACAGGGGGCGGCATTCTTGAATGCGCACCTTGTCGCCGATGCCGCACTTGTTCTCGGCGTCATGCGCTTTGAATTTGTGGGTTCTGGCAATTTGCTTTTCGTATTTCGGATGTGGGAAGCGGTTCTCGACGGCGACGACAACTGTCTTGTCCATCTTGTTCGAGACGACTTTTCCTACCAGTTCCTTTCTCGGCATTTTATTAGCGCTCCGTCCTATGACTTTCTTTCTCTATGGAAACGGCTGCCTAAGCAGTTTTTCCAGTTTCCTTTTCGCTTTCGATTGTGAGCAAGCGAGCAAGTTTCTTGCGGGCAGCTCTCAATTTTGCTGGGCTCTCCAGCTTTCTTATCGCCAGTTGAAAGCGCAATTCGACAATCTCTTTGCGAGTTTCAACGATAGTGTTTTTGATATCTTCGGCGGATAGTTCTCTTATATCTTTGGTCTTCATGATGCTCTTCCTGTAAGCCGGCTTGGTTTGCCGGTTTTAGTTGTGTCTCGATACGACACGGCATTTGATGGGCAGTTTTTGCGCTGCCAATTCGAGTGCGTGGTGAGCGTCTTTTTCAGCGACACCAGACATTTCGAACATGATGCGGCCCGGTTTGGTTACCGCTACCCAGAATTCCGGGGCGCCTTTACCGGAACCCATACGGGTTTCAGCAGGCTTTTTCGAAACTGATTTATCAGGGAAAACTCTGATCCACATTTGACCGCCGCGCTTGACGCTTCTGGTCATGGCTTTTCTGGCCGCTTCGATTTGTCTGGAAGTGATCCAGGCCGGCTCGAGAGCTTGCAGTCCGTATTCACCGAACTGAACTTCAACGCCGCGCGTTTCACAACCGGTCATCCGGCCTCTGTGGTGCTTTCTATATTTTGTTCTTTTTGGCAACAGCATGATGACTAACCTGCCTTCCTTGGTCTACGACCGCCTCTTTGTCCTGGTCTGTCACCAGGTTGTTCCCCTTGCTTACGATCACTGGAGGTCTTAATGTTGGGCGGGGACCATTGGCCCATTTCCAACTCACCTCTGAAAATCCAAACTTTGATGCCGATGATTCCCATAACTGTATGGGCTTCAGCCAAGCCGTAATCGATGTCGGCTCTGAGTGTCTGCAGCGGAATGCGTCCTTCTTTAGACCATTCCGTACGAGCGATTTCAGCACCGCCCAGGCGGCCTGCCACCATTACTTTGACGCCGATAGCGCCGGCACGCATGCAGCGCTGGATGGCTTGCTTCATTGCTCTTCTGAAAGCAACGCGTTTTTCCAATTGCTGTCCGATTGATTCAGCCACCAATTGCGATTCGAGATCGACGCGGTTGACTTCCAAGATATTGATCTTGATATTGAGACCCTGGCGATTCAAAAGACCTTTCACTTTCTGGTGAAGGGTTTCGATGCCCT
>JADYYD010000030.1 GCA_020853845.1 Candidatus Melainabacteria bacterium | reverse complement strand
AGGCGATTTGTGGACTTAGCTTACGTTTGCAGAAAGCAGATCCGCATCCATATCGAAGTTGGCATACACATGCTGAACATCATCGTGATTGTCGATGCTGTCGAGCAGCTTGAGGAGCTGTTTTGCAATCTCCGCATCGGCGACATCGACTGTGTTGATCGGATTCATCGTCACGTCGCAAGAGAGAATCTTGAAATTGTCTGCCAGGGCTGATTTGACATCATCGACTCGATTGGGCTCGCAAATCACGACCGCTGAAGACTCGTCGCTGGCGTCTACATCCTCTGCGCCTGCATCCAGAGCCTTGCTGATCAAATCGTCTTCGCTGAATTTCCCTTCCTTATCTATAAGCACTTCGCCGCGTTCTTTGAACATCCAGCCCACGCAGCCTGTTTCACCCATGTTGCCGCCGTATTTCGAGAAATAGCTGCGAATGTCACCGGCTGTGCGATTGCGATTGTCGGTAGCGCACCTGACCATGATCGCTACGCCGCCTGGTCCGTATCCTTCATATGTAAGTTCTTCGACGTTGCTTCCGTCGCCGCCGCCTGTGCCTTTTTCAACAGCGCGAGCAATGTTGTCGTTGGGCACGCCTTCCGCCTTTGCCCTTTCAATTGCCTTTCTCAGTCGCAGATTAGCGGCGGGATCTCCTCCGCCGAGCTTGGCCGCAACTATGATTTCTCGCGACATCTTTGCGTACATGACGCCGCGTTTGGCATCGACAACAGCTTTTTGTCTTTTGATTGTTGCCCACTTGGAATGACCGGACACGAAAATATCTCCTGCAAAGGCTCGAAGACTTATTTTACGGCACACAAACGAAGCGTCATTCTCAGATTTGCAGTTGTGAAGTGCAAAATTGACTCCGTTTGCATCCTTATATAAGGATACGCAAACTGCTTTTTCTATTGAAAACATTCCCGCAAAGGCGTTTGCAAATTTTGTGGCGCAAAACCGTCATGCGCTTAGAAACCTGGATGACATGACGCTCTTAAGGCGATAACATTCACACACCGAATGTCTCATTAGTACTAGGAAGTGACTATATGAACCACAACAGATCGAGTCTCGGCAAAGTTCGAATTGCTCTTCTATTGGCGGGCAGTCTCGGAATCCTTATTGGAGCCGGTCTCGCCAGCGCCGCCCCGGCAGAAGCAAAACGCCATGTCTTGAGAGGCGGCGTCTTCGTCTACACGGGCGACCCGCGCACCGACGAGATGCTCAACATGCGCAAATACGCGGATGTCGAAGAGCGTTGTCTCGATCAATTGAAACGCAATCCCGGCAGCATACAAGCAATGATCGGCGCCGGCTGGGCGCAGGGAAAATTGTTCAAGCTCGATGCAGCCAGAGCGAATTTCGACAAAGCAATTGCGAAAAATCCGACCAGCCCAATGGCGCACGCCGGCAAGGCGATGGTTTTGTTCAACAGTTTGCAGTCTTCATCGCAAACCATCATCAAGCAGAAAGATGCTCTTCTAAAACAAGCGGAAGCGGAAGCAAGACAGAGCATCAGCTATGACTCTCGTTTTCCGGAAGCACACTGGACGCTCGGTATGATCCTGCGCGAGCAAGGTCGTTATGACGAAGCTGTCAAAGCATTCCGTGACGCAACCACAATGGACAGCAATTATTCGGATGGTTATTCCGGACTTGCTCAAGCTTTGCTGGACAAGAATGATATGGCCGGCGCCATTCAAGCAGCCAAAGAAGCAATCGCAATCAACAGCGGCAATTCCACTGCGCACTATGCATTGGGCGAAGCTTACCGCCGTCAGGGATTGCTCGACGAAGCGCTCAAAGAGTTGAATACCTCACTCTATCAATATCGCAACAGCGCTCCTGTGCATTTGTCTATGGGTAAGACTCTGGCTGCTCAAGGCAATACTGTCGGCGCCGTCAAAGAGTATCAAGAATCGATTCGCATCAAGGCCGAAAATCCGGATGCTTATCTGGGTATTGCCGATATCCGCGAATCACGCGGCGATATCGAGCATTCGATTGCCGAACTGCGCTCCGGCTTGGAGATGATGCCGAGCAACGCCGCATTGCGCGAGCGTGTTGCCGATCAGCTTTTGAGGGTTGAAAAACTCGATGATGCGATCAAAGAGTACACGACAGTCATGGAAGCCAACCCGAACAATGCCATTGCCGCGAAGGGCTTGACCAGAGCGTATTACTTGAAGGCAAACAAAGAAGCGACCGGCGCGTTCTTCGTGTCCAACGAATACGAATCGGCAAAACGCATGCTCGATCAAGCGGTTCGTTTAAACCCGAATGACATGGAATTGCGTTTGGCTCAAGCGAAATTGCGTTCTCTCTCCGGTGAAACCGTAGACCTCAATTCAATCGGCACTCCTACCAATGACGGTGAGCGCATTGCCTATGCGGAAGCCCTTTTGGCGCAAAACAAATTCAAAGATGCCGATGAGCAGATGAACAGGGTCATCAGCAATGCCGCCGACGCCAAGCAAACTTTTGCGGTTGCCGACCTGGCGCTCATGATCAAAGATTTGCCCAGCGCCGAAGCCGCCTACAGAAAAGCTGCAGCATTCCCCGGTGGTGCTGAAAGAGCCAAACGCGGCATGGACCTAGTCGCCAAGCAAAAAGAAGTAGCAAGACAAGATCTCACGCTCGCCGACGATCTGGCGAAGCGCCAGCAAGTGAAGAGCGCAATCGATAAGTATCGCGCTGCTTGCTATGAAAATCCGAAAGTGTCGGATGCGCGACTCGGCTATGCCATATGTCTGGAGAAAGACAGACCGGAAACGCCTGGGATATTGCGCCTTTCGGCTACCCAATTCAAAGCCTATATGGCTCTGGAACCGGCATTGCCGGAAAAGGAAGTGGCGAAGCTCAACAAGAAAATTGCAAACTTGGAAGAAAAAGCCTTCAAGCTCGATCAGAAGGGTGGCGATATTCGGCGCGGTACAAGACGCCGTTTCTAATTGACTCGATGTTTTTGAAATTCAAACTTAGAGTGCCTTTTAAACCGTGAGGATTTATGCAAAATAGAAAGTTGTTCGCACTGTGTCTGGCTTTGGCAGGAACCATCTCGGTGGCTATGTCGATCGAGCCTGCGCAAGCAGAAAAGAAAAAACTGCTGAAGATCAAGATCGAACGCGAAGTGGTAATGGCAGACGAATTGATGCTGGGCGGTAAATTCAGCGATGCTGCCGATCTCTATCATGCCGTTCAAGCGAAAAATCCAAAGAGCGTTCCGGCGACAGTCGGATACGGGATGGCTCTCTCCAAGCAGTTCAAGCTCGATGCCGCCGACGAACAGTTCACCAAAGCACTGACCATGGACCCCCACAATGCCATGGCTCATGCTGGAAAAGCTATGGTGCTGTTCAACCGTCTGGCTTCTTCATCGCAAACCGTGATCAAGAATAAAGATGCCATGCTCAAGCAAGCCGAAGCGGAAGTAAGACAAGGTCTCAGCATTGACCCAGGCATGCCCGAAGCGCACTACACGCTCGGTATGATCTTGAAAGAACAGGGTCGTTTGGAAGAATCAATTGGCGAATTCCGCAACGCTATTCAGATGGACCCTAAATATTCGGAAGCATATTCCGGTTTGGGCGTGGCTCAATTGCAAAAGGACGACATCACGGGAGCAATTCAGTCGTTCAAGGAAGCCATCGCCAACAACTCCGGCAACTCCACTGCTCACTACGGTTTGGGTGAAGCATACAGACGCCAGGGTCTTCTCGATGAAGCGCTCAAAGAGTTGAATACTTCTCTCTATCAGTATCGCAACAGCGCTCCTGTGCATTTGTCTATGGCAAAAGTATATGCAGCGCAAGGCAATACTGTTGCCGGCGTTCAGCAGTATCAAGAGTGCATTCGCATCAAGCCGGAAAATCCGGAAGCATATCTCGGCATTGCCGATATCCGTGAAACACGTGGCGACCTCGAGCACTCCATTGCCGAATTGCGCTCCGGTCTCGAGATGATGCCCAACAATATGGATCTCAGACTGCGCGTTGCCGATCAATGTTTGAAACTGGAAAAGCTCGATGATTCGATCAAAGAATATCGCACGATCATGGATGCCAATCCGCAAAATGCGGCTGCTGCTAAAGGCATCACGCGCGCCTATTACCTGAAGGCGAACAAAGAAGCGACTGGTGCGTTCTTCGTTTCCAACGAGTACGAATCGGCCAAGCGTATGCTCGAGCAAGCAGTGCGACTGAATCCGAACGACATGGAATTGCGTTTGGCTGAAGCAAAACTGCGCTCATTGTCCGGTGAAACTGTCGATCTGAAGAGCATCGGCACGCCGACAAACAATGGAGAGCGCATCGCATATGCAGAAGCTTGCCTGGCTCAAAACAAGTACAAAGAGTCGGATGAGCAAATGCAAATGGTGATCGCCGCCTCGAGCGACGCCAAGCAAACGTTCGCTGTCGCCGATTTGGCTCTCATGATCAAAGACATTCCCAGCGCCGAGGCCGCTTACAAAAAAGCGGCTGCTTTCCCGGGTTCTGAAGAAAGAGCCAAGCGCGGAATGGACATGGTTCTGAAAGCTAAAGATCAAGCCAGACAAGATCTGACTCTGGCAGACGATCTTGCTCGCAAGAAACAGTTGAACTCGGCAATCGACAAATACAAGATCGCTATTTACGAAAACCCGAAAGTTGCCGATACCCACCTGGGTTACGCAATTTGTCTCGAGCAATTGAAGCCGCCCATTCCGGAAGATCTCAGACAGGCATCCACGCAATATAAAGCGTATATGGCATTGGAGCCCAACATTCCGCCTAAAGAACTGGAAAAGCTCAACAAGAAGATTGCCACACTGGAAGAAAAGGCATACAAACTCGAACAGAAGGGCAAAGACACAAGATCGGGCACGAGAAGAAAGTTCTAGTTTGCTCGACTCTCCATCAAAACTTTTGGGGCGGCGCATGCGCTGCCCCATTCGTTTGGAATTTGCAGATATAATTGCGTCGTGACTGATTGGAAGAACAAGAAAGTAACGATCCTCGGGCTGGGCAGAAGCGGATTTGCTGCTGCGCAATATCTTGCCGCCCGCGGCGCGCAAGTCTTCGTTTCCGATTCGGCTCAGCCTGATGCTGAAAGACAGGCTCAGGCTGCCGAAATTGAAGCGCTCGGGTGCAAAGTCGAGCTGGGCGGTCACAGCGATGAGGCCGTGTCGTTCGGCTCTTTCGTGCTTACTTCTCCCGGTATACCTCCGCATAGCCAGGTCATTCAAAAAGCGCTTGCCCAGGGCAAAGAGGTTATTTCGGATGTGGAGCTGGCCTGGCGCGAAACCAAGACGCCTATTCTGGCGATTACAGGCACTAACGGCAAATCCACTACCTGCGCCCTTGTCAGTTTCATGCTGGAAAAAACCGGCCGGGTCGCCCCTGCCTGCGGCAATATCGGAGTGCCTATTCTCAGCCAATTAGACAAGAGTCCGGATTTTCTCGTCGCTGAAGTTTCTTCCTATCAATTGGAATACACGACGAATTTCGCGCCCAAAGTGGCTATCTGGCTAAATCTCACGCCCGACCATGTCGATTGGCACCAGGGCCTGGAAAATTATCGCAAAGCCAAGCAAAAGATGTTCGCCAATCAACAGCATAGCGATTATGCGGTGCTGAACATGGACGATCCGATTGTGCGAACCCAGGTGACTCGCTCAGAGATATTTCCCTTCAGCGCGGACATGTCGCTGGATAACATGGTGCAGGCCGCGTTCGTCTCTAATGATTTTCTCGCTTACCGAATCCGCGCACGCAACCGTCTGGTCTGCGCGGTCAACGAACTGCAAATATTAGGCCGGCACAATGTTGAGAATGCACTGGCGGCAATTTCCTGCTGCGCGATCCTCGATTTGCAGCCTCAAGAGATTGAGGCTTACATTAAGGAGTTTAAGGGTTTGGAGCATCGCCTCGAGTATGTGGCGACAATCGATAACGTCCCTTATTACAACGATTCTAAGGCGACCAATCCTGAGTCGGCTATAAAGGCTATCCAGTCTTTCCCTGACAAGAAAATCGTACTTATCGCGGGTGGACGAGATAAAGCAACCGCGCTTGATGAATTTGTTGGTGCTGTTAGAAACCATGTCGCTGCTGTTATCCTCTTAGGTGAAGCCAAGGAGAGATTTGAGAAAGCGTTAAGGGAGGGAGGATTTAACGACGTTCATGTAGTCGGTAGCCTCGAAGAGGCTGTCGATCTGGGTGGGAAGTTGAAGCTGGGTCCAGTCGTCTTATCTCCGGCGTGCGCCAGTTTCGATATGTTCAAGGATTTTGAGAACAGAGGCCGTGTCTTCAAAGATATTGTCCGCGCAAGACTCGACAAGATGGCGCCGTCAGTCCAAGGGTAGTGGTGGTCGCTCTCTAAAGGTTGCTCCGCCTTCCAGCGAAGGTCCGGAGTTTCGTGGGTTGCCGGATAAGGCATTAATCACTCTCGTCTGCTCGCTGTGCGGTTTCGGGCTCATGGCTGTCTTCAGCGCATCGGCGCCGGAGGCTCTTTCCAGCTATCAAGACGCAACTTACTATTTGCGCCGCCAGGCAATCTGCTGCGTAATCGGTCTTTTCGCCATGTTCACCATCAGCCGCTACGACTACAGGCGTCTGAAAAAATGGGCTTGGCCTGTGGCTTTCGGCGCTCTTGGTCTTCTTTGTTTAACCCTCGTTCCCGGCATTTCCGTGACGACAATGGGCTCCACCCGCTGGTTGGCGATCGGACCCCTGCAGTTTCAGCCATCTGAGTTTTGCAAAATCGCGTCGATATTGCTCCTTGCTTCCGGTCTCTCCAGATATTTCTGGTGGCACAGACAAGTTTTGGTGCGCATCGCCGTCATTCTGGCCATGGCGACCATTGTTGTAAAACAGCCTGACTTGGGCACCGCCATGATGATTTCGGGCGGCATGGTGGCATTGCTCTTTGCCGGCGGCTTGAACCCGCTGCTGATTCTTCTTGCCGGCGGTGGTGCTTTTGGATATATGTGGCATCACGTGCAAAAAACGCCGTATCAGATGGCGCGCATCATGAGCTGGTTGGACCCTTATAAATATCCGCAGAAAGAAGGATGGAATGCCATTCAAGCACAGCTAGCCATCGGCTCCGGCGGGCTTTTCGGAGTGGGCTTCGGGCGCTCGATGCAGAAGCTTTTCTATCTGCCCGTACAACACGCCGACTTCATCTTTGCTGTTATTGCTGAAGAATTCGGTTTGATCCCCTGCTGCGTTTTGATTTCGCTCTATGTTCTTTTCGGATATTTCGGCTTCAGAACTGCATTGCGCGCGCGCACACTTTTCGGGCGTTTTCTTGCAATCGGCATCACCAGCTCGATTACGCTGCAAGCAATGGTCAACATCATGGTCACGACCGGTCTTTTGCCCGTCACCGGCATCACGCTTCCCTTTATCAGCTACGGCGGCACCTCGCTTGTAATTACTCTTTCCATGGTCGGAGTGCTGCTTTCCGTTTCTCGTGACCGCGGACAAATGTCCGAGGACGAAGACGAGGACGATGATGACTTGCAACCGGCGAGACAGCCGAATCTGGCGCGGTAATGAGCGAGACGGAGCATCGACTCATTCTTACTGGTGGTGGCACCGGCGGGCACGTCTATCCGGCGCTGGCTGTTGCCGATGAATTGAAGGACGATCCTTCGGTGAAGGCCATCCTTTATATAGGTGCAAAAGGGCACCTTGAAGAACGCCTGGCGAAAGAACGCGGACTGGATTTTGTTGGCTTTCACGTCTCCGGCATGCCGCGCTCGCTTTCCCCGAAGCTTTTTTCCTGGCCGCTGGAGATGGCTCAAGCGATCGGTCAATGTTCGACGCTGTTCGGCAAGTTCAAGCCGACCGCTGTATTGGGAACCGGTGGTTATGCATCGGCACCGCCGCTCAGTTGCGCTGCCACTTCCGGCATTCCTTACGCCGTGCACGAGCCGGATGCGCACCCCGGACTCGTCAACCGTTTTTACAGTAAACGAGCTTCCATCGTTTCGTGCGGCATGGAATCTGCCGTGCAAAAACTCAAAAGCAAAATCGGCGAAACTGTCTTCAATGGCAATCCTGTTGGCAAAGGATTCGTGACTTTGCTCGAGCGCGAGAGAGCCGCACGCCAACTGGGTTTGGTCAGTCATCTGCCGACGCTTCTTGTGACCGGCGGGTCACAGGGCGCCCAGGCGATCAATCAAGCGCTCTTCGCTGCATTGCCTGCATTGTTTAGCGATCCGCACAAAATGCAGATCGTTCATCAGGTCGGCGACAACAACTTCCACGAATACAAAGAACAGTTACCCAAAGAAATTCTGGATAACGCCAGATACTGTTACAGAGCCTATTTCGACGACCTCTCCATAGCTTACGCGCTTTGCGATCTGGCTGTTTCTCGCGCGGGCGCGATGACCATTAGCGAGCTTTGCGTAACTGCAACACCGTCTATATTCATTCCATATCCTTTCGCCGCGCAAAATCATCAGGAACACAACGCTCGTGCGCTTGAAGCAAAAGGCGCAGCAGCCGTGGTTTTGCAAAAGGATTTGAATCCAGGTTTACTGGCATCGACGGTAAAATCGATTCTTTTCGATAAGGAAAAGCTGGGCGCGATGAAAACGGCTATTCAGCAGATGGGCAAGCCCAATGCAGCAGCAGACATTGCCGACCAATTGAAAAGCCTTAGCGCCGCCTATCAGAACTAAATCTAAATAGTGACGATGATTGGCGCGGCAGAGATGGCTTGCGGCGCGGTGAAACTTTCCTGCGCGACACTCGGCTGCATTTGCACGCCAGTCACTTGAGCGCCGGGCCTCATTTTGCTTTCGATCTCTTCGAGAATTGCTTCGATTTGCGAGATCAGCTTTACGGACTCATGATCTGCGCCCTGGGAGCGGTTGACTGCGTCTTTGAGTTCTTCGATTGTGGATTTGAAAGAAGGCTGATTTGGAAAGGTCATATACTTTCCTGCTGTGCAAGGGACTGAATAGTAGCCAAATTTTTTCCGGGCGACTTAATCTTGGGCAATCGCCTCTTAACTTGTCACGAGTTTAGCACAGGAATTTCGGAATCAATCCGGGCAAATATGTCGAGCTTATACGCAATGGATGTCAAGCGGTACAAGATCGGCTGCCAGTCATATATTCGAACGGTCTGTTGCAATTGGAAACTATATTTATCAATTGTCCACATTAACTATTTGCCTGTGCAAAAGTGACACGGTGAGTGGCTTTCAGCAAGAGTTGTTTTACGCCTTCTACATAACGCAGTAATAGCAAGGGTCTTGTGCGTTTATGCCCGACAAACACCGGCGGTGTTATCGTGAAGGTGGGTCGCTGAATTCGATTTTTCAGGAAAGCAATTGCCTATTTTTGTCCCTCTACTATTTGTAGTCACTGTGTTCTTCTGTTTTTGCAGTTTGGCCGGTTTGATTGTCTTCGCCATCGGTTGGCGAAAATTCTTGCTCTATTTAAAGGCGCGTCGCGAGCGGGATTTGCTGGCCTTGCGGTCTTACCATAATCGTCTGTCTCTAGTGGTCGGGGAGCTACTTTCCAGAGCTAACGAGCTGGATCAGCAGTCGAAATATTTGCCTGCCGAAACTGAAAGAGAGTGGAGCAGGCTGTATGAAAAACTTGGGCAGGCGCTTGTTCTTATGGGAGACACGCTGGCAATCATCAAAGACCATGTCGATCAGAAGAACGTCAAAGGTGGGCGTGAGGTGACTTTGTTTCTCTGCCGAGAAGCGACCTGGGTAAGTCGCCGTTTGCTCGATTTTGAAACAAAATTGCTTACCGTCGAGCAACTGCAATTAGAAGAAATAAAAGCCGTTCAGCAAACAATAGGGCAGAGTCTCGTGGAACCGCCGCAGGACGCCATTTCACCCGAGAAAGGAAGCAGCGATACGCTGGATCGTAGTACTACCAGTGATGGTGGCAATGTCGAGTAATTGGGCAGCGCCGGTTTTGCAGAAATTGCACTCGAATAATTCTGACAGTCGATTCTTCTTGGGCCTGGAAAGTTAGCAGGGTTCAAAACGTGCTTTTTTCTTCGGCCGTTTCAGCAGTTTGAGCAAATCGAAACTGGAATTCTTACCTCTCGACTTTGTTCTTTTGCACGAGCCTACCTCGTGATCGCTTGCGCAAATTGCGCGAGTGATTGAATGGTCGAAAAGGTCTTCTCTTCAGTGAAGTACGAGATTCTGTAATAGCAATCGATGCTACGAAGACAACGGCTGGTTGCTGCTATTGCCTCTTCAGTCGATCTTCAATTTGAACTGCGTAGAGTGTGTAGTAGATTGAGTGCGCTACAGGTAGCGCCACTACTTTTGGTGCCACTACCGGCCGGTTTGCGATGCTCTTGACAACATTTAATCCTAGATTTTGACGGGAAGTATGCACAGCTAGATCATTTTCCTGCATAATGAAAGAGAAGGATATTCCACGAACAGAACCCGTGACCGAAGCTGAGTTTGTTCTCGCTCATTGCTGCGCGAGTGCGAGTAGGCAAAGCGTTTCGGGCGAACACTGCTGGACTCGCTTACGTACGCATAAGGGAGGACATTTTGTTATGTCAAAGAAGAGAAGAGACGAAAAGAAAAAGAACCATTCTAAAGCCGCAGCAGTTAGCCAAGCAAGCGATGTCCAAGAGGCAGCGCCCGAAGCGACGACCGGCGAAGAATTAGACAACAACACAGAAGCAACAGATGCACCGCCGGCAGAACCAGAATGCAGCGGCGAAGAAAAATCGGAAGAAGCATGCGAAGACAAATCTGAAGAATGCTGCGACGAAAAAGCAGAAGAATCTGGTGAAGAGAAAGCGGAAGACGCCGAAGAAGAAAAAGCGGAAGACGCCGGAGAAGAAAAGGCGGAAGACGCCGGAGAAGAAAAGGCTGAAGACGCCGGAGAAGAAAAGGCTGAAGACGCCGGAGAAGAAAAGGCTGAAGACGCTGAAGAAGAAAATGCGGAAGACGCCGCAGAAGAAAAGTCCGACGAAGAAAGTGAAGACTTAGAGCCGACCGGCGAAGCCGAAGGCGAAGAGAAGTCGGAAGATGAATCGGAAGACGAAGGCGACAAGGAAGAATCCGAAGAGCCCGCTGCCGAGTCGGAAGGTGAAGAGAAAGCTGAAGACGCTGAAGAATCCGAAGACAAGGAAGATTCAGGCGAAGAAAGCGAAAAGGTAGTTGCTGATTCGGAAGGCGACGAAGTGTCGAAAGAAGATGATGCGGTTGCCGCTGAGACTGAAGCCGAAGAATCGGAAGACAAAGAAGAAGATTCAGACGAGAAGGAAGAAGACGAAGTCGCTGCGGAATCCGAAGAAGAAACCGAAGCGAAAGGCGACGAAGAATCCAAAGAAGGTGACGAAGAGAAGAAGGATACCGAAGCTGCATAGTCGGCT